>JBBSPT010000101.1:0-8363 GCA_038258515.1 Chitinophagales bacterium
CATTGATTGGATTTATTATTAAGAAAAGATTGGTATTCCATCTGTGAATTTGCAATGCGCAGTTGGTGTTAAGGCTTCGCCGAAATCAAAAGGATGACACGGTGAAATTCATGCGATATAGTACCTTTAATATGACAGGTTTTTTTCTTTTAAAAAGTTAGGCAGATATTTAATGCAAACCGCTGATTCTCTTTCGCTCGCTTTTCGTACTGTAAAAAGTAACAAACTAAGGACTGGTATAACTGTCGCGATCATTGCTTTTGGTATAATGGCTCTAATCGGAATTATTACTGCAATTGCTTCAATGAATCAAAGTTTGTCTGAAAGTTTTTCCACCATGGGAGCCAATGGATTTGCACTCATATACAGGGATTTGCAGGTTCATATTGGTAGAAGAGACCAGGTCAAGAAAACCAGTGTGGGTGCCCAAAAAAGAAAGCAATCGAATGAGGGTAAAATTTTTACATATCAACAGGCGAAGCTTTTTAAAGAAAGATATAATTTTCCTGCAAGGGTGAGCATTTCTTTGCGCGGCCCTTCCAACGTGGTAGTAAATAATACTTCTGTGAAAACAAATCCGAATATTTCTGTGATCGGGGGCGATGAAAATTATCTTGCGCAAACCGGTTACACTCTGTTCGTTGGCAGAAACTTTAATCACATCGATGTGCAGAGCGGAAGAAGCATTTGCATTCTTGGAAACAGTGTAGCTAAAAAATTATATGGCGACAATGTGCAACGGGCCGTTGACAAGATTATAAAAGTCGGCGGCATAAGTTACAGGGTAATTGGAGTGTTGAAAGACAAAGGGTCCAGCGCATTTTTAAATGCAGACAATGTGGTGATCACTACCTACAACAACATACGACGCATGTTTTCATCCGAAGGAACTTCTTTCGATATTGGCGTAACTGTAAACGACATGAAAGATATGGAGGGCGCCATTGCCGAGGCAAAAGGAACCTTCAGGCCAATACGGAAGTTGGCCATTGACGAAGCCGACAATTTTTATATCAATAAAAGTAACAGTATAGCGGAAGTTTTCATGAGCAGCCTCGGCGCCATCACGACTGCTGCAGCATTTATTGGGTTAATCACGTTGACAGGAGCGGCTATAGGGCTGATGAATATTATGCTGGTGGCGGTAAATGAAAGAACACGTGAGATCGGGTTGATCAAGGCAATCGGCGGGAAAGCAAAAAGTATTCGGACGCAGTTCTTATTTGAATCTGTTTTAATCAGCCTCATTGGTGCACTGTTTGGAATTCTATTAGGCGTCCTCGTCGGCAACATCGTTGGAATGTTTTTGCATACAGGGTTTGTAGTGCCCTGGCTCTGGGTTATTTTAGGAATTGTTGTATGTTCCGCCGTCGGCTTGTTTGCGGGACTTTATCCGGCAATCAAAGCTTCAAGGCTCGATCCCATTGTCGCGCTGCACTACGAATAAACTCTCTCCGCGATCTTAATCACTTTTTCTAAGTGGTTTACGGTGGCAAAAAAAATAGTTTAGAAATTCGGCCTGAATTGTGCTAATCTTCAAAAACAACATTATCTTTTCACAATCACTATCCTTTGAATTTTCGAAATCGTCCTATTCATTCTTTTTACAAAAGATGACCAATTAAGAATCTCATTTCTGTCATTAGATTATTTTCTTAACTTGTGCATCGCTGTAAAAAAATATATGACCGAAAAGATTTAATAAAAATTTTTTCGTTACAATTGTGTTGTAAAAATATTAATCAACTTCATTTCAATCTTAATCATTTAAAAAAATCTACGTTATGGCAGACACTAAGCCCACTGCAAGCTCTACAGTAAAATCTACTACATCGGTACAGGCGAAAAAATCGAGCAATATAATTTCTACACTGGCCCCCATAATCTGCATTATCTCCGGGTATCTCATCTGGCGGTTTGTGATTGGCGCCGCAGGAAATTTTACCGCCCCCGATCCAAATGGTGGTTTCTGGCCTACACATGTTGGACCCAAGAGCGATCTCGCCCGGATGTATGAAGGCGGGATTATCGTTCCGGTTTTGATCGGTTGTTTTTTAATCGTGTTCACGTTCGTAATCGAAAGGTGGCTGACGGTCGCAAGAGCAGGTGGCAAAGGCTCGAATGCTGATTTCATCAGGAAGATTCAGTTTTATCTAGCCGATAAAAAAGTAGACGCTGCAATCGCTGAGTGCGACAGGCAAAAAGGATCAGTAGGAAACGTAATGAAAGCAGGACTGCGCAAGTACAAAGCCATGATCACGGATACCGAGCTCGATACAGAACAAAAGGTTTTGGCTATTCAAAAGGAAGTTGAGGAGGCCACCGCGTTGGAACTACCAATGCTTGAAAAAAATCTTGTGTTCCTTTCTACACTCGCATCTGTCGCTACTTTAATTGGACTGTTGGGCACAGTGATCGGGATGATTCGTGCATTTAGTAACCTCGGTGAATCCGGAGGTGGCGCTGCAGCCAGGGAATTGTCAAAAGGTATTGCCGAGGCTTTATACAACACGGCACTTGGTATTGGTACATCTGCCTTCGCTATTATTTCCTATAATATTTTTACAACGAAGATCGATGGTATTACATACGGAATCGACGAAAGCGGATTCACGCTCACTCAAAGTTTTGCTTCACTTTACAAGTAAGATTCTTTTGTGGAATTTTAGAGTGACTTGCATCTAATATTTATAACAAAACTATTTATGACATGGCCAGAGGTAAAATAAAACGCGGCAGTACGTTCGTTGATATGACCGCGATGTGTGATGTAGCATTTCTGTTGTTGTCTTTTTTTATTTTGACTACAAAGTTCAAACCTGAAGAAGCGATTGAAGTGACACCGCCGAGTTCGGTTTCTTCTAAAGTCGCCAGTGAAAAAGATGCCTTTAAAGTTTCCATTGATAAAGAGGGTAAAGTGTACATTGATATGAGTGATGAAATGAGGAAGGATGTCATCGAAGAACTGGGTAAACAGAGAAATATCAACTTTTCACCTGAGGATGTTCAATTTTTTGAACAAGCAACTTTTGTTGGCGTTCCGATTAGCCAGCTTAACCAGTTCGACAGGTTGACTGCTGAGCAAATTAAAGCCACAAAGATTCCGGGAGTTCCATCAGACAGTACGAACAATGAATTACAGTCGTGGATTAGCGCTGCAGTAGCTGCCAACCAGGGAAAGAAAATAAATTTCTATATCAAGGGCGACAATGCAGCAAAATATACATCGTTTAAGAATGTTATCGAAGCCTTTAAGAAGAATGATATCTACAAGTATAATCTTGTTACGAATGCCGAAGATGTACCTGAGGGAACCGAGCTCTATAAACAAAATATAGAGAGGATAAAAGAGTCCGGGGTTTACGGATCGGGAGCAGCAACAAATTAATTTTTAAAAACTTTAAAAGATACTACTATGGCAGAAATGGAAGTCAAAAGTAGCGGGCATAAGAAAGGGCCTGGCGTAAAGAAAGGTAAAAAGCTTTCCACCCGTGTGGACCTTACACCAATGGTTGATCTCGGATTTTTGCTCATCACATTTTTCATATTTACCACAACGATGTCCCAGGCTACTTCAATGAATCTTGCTATGCCGAAGGATACTGACAAACCTGATGAGATAAACAAAGTAAAGGAATCAGGATCGCTGACGCTCATGCTTGGCAAGGGGAATGTGATTTATTATTATTACGGTAACGATCCGGCAACTATGGAGACAACAGGATATAAAGAGGTGAGGAAACTTATTCTTGATAAAAAGAAATCAACACCTACTGACGATCTGTTTATCATCATTAAGCCTGATAAAGATGCTACCTATAAAAATGCGGTAGATATCCTGGATGAAATGAGTATTAATGATATCAAGAGATATGCGATGGTGGATCCTACGCCGGATGAGTATAGTAAAATACAGGCAACTGAAGCAGCCGGAGGAGTTCAATGATTTGTGAGAGCAAAAATTTGTATATCTAATTAAAAAAATCAAAACATGGACGCTAATCAATTTTTAAAAGCTGATCTGCTCGATATAATTTTTGAGGGAAGAAATAAGGATTATGGGGCATATGATTTGAGGAAAACATATAACCGGCGCATCACGATCGCTCTTGTTTCCACAGTCGTAATTATCGCAATAATTTTTGTGGGAACTGTTATTGCTAAAAACTTTTCCGATAAGGACGAGGTAATAGAAATGAAAGTGAAAGATCTTTCCCTAGAGCAAATTCAGCCGAATGAACCACCGCCACCACCGCCACCCCCACCGCCAAAATTGCCACCGCCGCCGCCCGTGGCCACAATCGCTTTCACTCCACCTAAAGTGGTAAAAGATGAAGAAGTGATAAAACCACCACCTGAAGTGAAGCAAATTGAAGAAGCGAAAGTGGATGTGAAGACAGTAGAAGGCACGAAAGATATCGGGATAGTAGCTCCACCGGTGGAAGACTTCGGAACACAGGTAGTCGCCGCACCGGTTGAGAAGAAGGAAGATGAAGATAAAATTTTTACAAAGGTGGAAATTGAGGCTTCCTTTCCGGGAGGTGCGTCAGCCTGGACCAAATATGTTACGAGAGCAATTCAACAAAATGCTGATGAATTTACTGAGTCTGATTTCGGAACTTGTGTAGTGAAATTCATCGTGGACAGATCCGGCAAGGTTAGCCAGGTAGAGGCAACAACGATGAAAGGTACAAAGCTGGCAGAAGTAGCAACAAATGCAATCAGGAAGGGTCCGAACTGGACTCCGGCACAGCAAAATGGCCGATTCGTAAATGCCTATCGTTTGCAGCCCGTAACGTTGACAAACCCTGATCAATAAGTGTAGAGAAATATTTTGAAATGAAAAAGGGATGCGTATTCGCATCTCTTTTTTTTGTTTTGTAGAGTTTCAAATATAACCTGATAAAAAACTTCCTAATTATAAATTCCTCCATTCACAGGCGCTCTTCGTTGATTATCTTTACTCCATGTATGGAAAGCTTACCGGATGGGATGATACAATTGCGGCAATCGCAACGCCTCCGGGAATTGGTGCCATCGGTGTCATTCGCCTGAGTGGACTAAAAGCATTCGAAATTACTTCAAGCTTGTTTTCTTCAAAAGACATTGCACAACAAGCTCCCAACACCTTGCATGTAGGGTATTTGAAAGAAAACGACCAAGTGTTGGATGAAGTAGTTGTTTCTCTGTTCAAAAAACCGCACTCTTACACTGGCGAAGATGTCATTGAAATTAGTTGTCATGGCTCTCCTTATGTACAACAAAAAGTTTTGAATGCTCTTATAAACAAGGGAGCCCGGCCTGCAAAAGCCGGAGAGTTTACACAACGTGCTTTTCTTAATGGCAAACTGGATCTCACACAGGCTGAGGCCGTAGCCGATTTGATCTCAAGCGACACAACTGCTTCTCAAAACGCAGCATTGAAAAATATGAGAGGAGGTTTTTCTGCAATCTTAAAAGAGCTGAGAGAACGGTTAATTGAATTCTCAGCGTTGATAGAGCTCGAGCTTGATTTTGGTGAAGAGGATGTTGAGTTTGCGGATCGTGAAAAATTTGTAAATCTTCTAAACGACCTGACCCAAACGACAGACAATTTGCTTCAATCTTTCCAGCTTGGAAATGTAATTAAGAACGGAGTAAGTGTGGCAATCGTGGGAAGTCCGAATGCCGGAAAATCCACGCTGCTGAACACGTTGCTCAATGAAGACAGGGCGATAGTAAGCGAGATCGCAGGCACCACCCGCGACACGATTGAAGAAGTGATCAATATCAATGGCATTCTCTTCAGGCTGATTGATACTGCGGGTATCCGCGAACATTCGCAGGATGTGATAGAGAACATAGGGGTTCTTAAAAGCAAAGAGAAGATCCGGATAGCGGATATTGTATTGTATCTTTTTGATATCAACTCGCTTGATGATCATGTGTTCGACGAATTCTTAGATCGTGTAAAAAGAGAAAACCCCAATGTGATTTCGGTATTGAATAAAATAGATGAACTTGATGACGATTCATTATCAAAAAAGAAAGTGCTGCACAGAAACAGCATTTTTATTTCGGCTAAATTGAACAGTGGAATTGAAGCCTTAAAGGAAAGATTATTTCTGCTTGCGTCAGGAAACGTACCGCTATCTGGAAATGTTATCGTTTCAAATATTCGTCATTACAATGCATTGAAAGAAGTGAAATCCTCTCTCAGTTCAACTTTGGATGGCGTGGCGAAAGGATTATCAGGAGACCTGCTTGCCCCTGACATCAGGCGATGTCTTCACTATCTCGGTGAGATTACCGGAGAGATTACAAATGAAGATCAGTTGGATTATATTTTTAGTAAGTTTTGTATTGGGAAGTAAATGTTGCCAGTACTTCTGTCTTTGAGTAGTAAACATCAGCCTCCGGCTGAAATACCTAAAACTATAATGCCAATAAAATATAACTCTTTTCCAAAATCGTATAACAACTTGCCGGTTATTTTGGATGAACTTTACAAAAAAGAAAAAATATGAAATACCAGTTTAAAACCAATATAAATTGTGGAGGTTGTGTAGCAAGCATTACTCCCTATTTAGATGCCAACAACAATATAAAAAGTTGGGAAGTAGATACCGCAAATCCGCAAAAAGTTTTAACTGTGGAAACCGATAATCTTTCTGATGAAGGCGTTCGCGAAATAGTTAAGAAAGCCGGATATAAGGCAGAAAGACTAAGCTAATAGTTATATAAAATCAGCAGGGCAAGGTTTTTGCGCGGCTGCTGATGCCTAACATGATAAGTGTACGACTGAAAATAAAGCAAGTCTCTGGCGATTATTTAAAGCCTTATTTGTACACAAGAAAGAATGCTGTAAATAGAATTAAACGTTGAATAAGAAGAACAGAAATATTAGACTAAAAGCCGCATTACTGATACTGGTGTTTTCATTGAACACCGCGCTTGGCTTTGCCTGTTCTTTAGGTCTTAACATGGGGTATAACGGACACCACCATCACGAACAGGAAGCGGTAAGTACCCATTCAACCCAACATCATGGTCACCATAACGAGGGTAAAGAGCAGCATCATCCTACCTCTTCCAACAGCAGCAAAGACGATTGTTGCAGTAATGGTGTAACCTCATTTAACCTGCTTGACAAGTCTGTTTCCGAACAGGTTACTATTGTTCATCCGGTGTTTGCCACAGCATTCCTTGCTGCTTACTTTCATATAGCGTCATTACAGGCTCAACTTATTCCTAAAAACATAAGAGCCTTCGCTCAAAGCTACCACCCCCCGATACCCGACATCCGTATAGCAATACAGTCTTTTTTGATTTGATTTAGTGCGTGACTTCCCTTCGCCGGCATAATATTCCATGTCCGGTCTAATCCGCTTATACATTTTATTACATCAAAACAATTAAACAATGAAGAAAATAGTATTGATAGCTGTCTTATTTTTCACAGCTTTTGCAAATTCATCACAGGCACAGGATGCTGTTGATAAAAATCGTTTATTTCAGGTTCTCCAATCTTATTACAACATCAAAGATGCATTAGTAGCAGGCAGTAACAAAACAGCTTCCGAAAGCGCAACCGCTTTTATCAAAAACCTGAATGGCATTTCTTACAAACTCATCTCAGAAGGCAATGTAAACACTTTGCTGAAAGATGCCGGCGCCATTGCTGATGCCAAAAACATTGACAAGCAAAGAAGCGCTTTTGCCAATTTCTCAACTAACATGACAGAGGTAGCGAAGGCGATGAAACTATCTGATCAGGCCGTTTACATCCAGTACTGTCCCATGAAAAAGGCTTCCTGGTTAAGCAATGAACAAAGTGTCAAAAACCCTTACTACGGCAGCAGCATGCTTACTTGTGGTGAGGTAACGGACACTATTCAGTAACCAAAAAAGCGGACGTGTAAATGCCCTGTTTCGCCTAACTACACAATCATGAAGTATATAATCACCATAGCATTTCAAATATTAATTGGGGCAAATGCCTCAGCCCAGCATGAAGGGCATCAACTACCTGATAAAAAAACGGAGGTCAGTACGAAAGGCATGGACATGCCTGGTCACAATTACGATCAAAAATCCGACACAACAGAAGCCGAAATACCCTTTGCAGGAAAAGTAAATATGGCTTCCGGAAAAACAGTTCGCTACGATTTGTATGTAACCGATACCATGGTCAACTATACCGGCAAACGCAAACATGCTTTCGCCATCAATGGTACTTTGCCAGGTCCTGATTTGATTTTTACCGAAGGTGATACCGCAGCTATTTATGTGCACAACCTGGCAAAAGACGAAACGTCTATTCACTGGCATGGCGTGATATTGCCCAACCAGTTTGATGGCGTTCCCTACCTTACTACGCAACC
>JBBSPT010000102.1:0-8338 GCA_038258515.1 Chitinophagales bacterium
GATAGGGTCAAGAACATTGCTTGAAATGGCGAGTGCCGGTTGCCATTCAAAATTATTTACTGTCACTGAGCCGTGGAGGCGGACGCTTTCACCTTCACATATATTTTCATCGTTGCCTGCATCCACCAACGGGCCGGGAATTATATCCACAGTTGTAGAAGCAGTATCCACGCAACCTTCGGCGGAAACGATTTTTAGGAAAAATTTTCCATTGAATTGCAATCCGGCATTATCGATAACTGGAAATGACTCAATGCTTGAAAAATTTGCCGGTCCGGTCCATGCATAAAGACTTGCGTCATTCGCTTTAAATTTCAGCGGCGATCCTTCGCAAATCGGGCTGTTGCTTGTCGGATTTGCCACAGGATTCTTTACCTGGCTAACTATTAATGTATGTGAAAGTACGCGGCTGCAAGCTGGTACTGAAGCAAAGTCTCCCTGGATGACAGCCAACCTGTAATGAAATATTCCCAGGCCCGGAGTCCGCGACCTCTTGTAAAACTTGTCTGTAGCTCCGGCGATGTCAGTCCAGGACATTCCATTGTCTATGCTTTTTTGCCACTGGTAAGTTGTGTTGCTGACATAAGGGACTACCGTACTGCTGAAAGTGAGAATTGAAGATATATCGTCTTCGCAAATAAATGCAGAGTCTGAATTGTTGTCGATCTGTACGTCTATTTTGGCACCGCATGGACGAAAGGTAATATCGTCCAAAACCAGGTCATTGCCACAGCCGCCAGGGGCATTATTGGTCATTCGAATAACGACCGTGTTGGTTCCTGCCGGAGTCGTGAAATATAATCCATATTGTTTCCAGGAAGCTACGGCAGAAGATGGAATATCACCCGTTTGATAGGATTGTAAAACCGTTCCGTCAACTGTTTCAATTTTGAAAGTGACATTTGGTTTTATTCCCGCAAAGCTGCAGGCATCCGGAGTGAGCACATTCAAAATCCATGCGGCAAATTCATAGGTGGTATTATCGCACAGGCCATCGACATTTTTAATGTAGAAATCTCCTGGCGCAAAAGATGCGTTAACAATCATCATGAACCCGGAAGTGTCGTTGGGAGTGTGGTCCTGGCTCAGTGCATGCCATGTGGAACTAAAGCAGGCAGGCGACGAACTTCCTATAGTGTAGGCTCCGTCATCAGGGCATGAACCGGAAATGTAATTGTAATTCGTTAGAGTCGCATCAAGTGGTCCAGGTAAATCCGGGCTTGATCCGAATGTAATATTTATAACAGGATCGCCAAGACTTCCCTCGCAAAGCTGAGCCATGCCTTTGTTCAAAAAAATAACCGGTATAAATATTAAAGCAATCAACTTTTTATACGGGCATCTCATTTTTCAGTCATAGTTTTCAAAATGTAAAATACTAAGGTTTTGTTGAACGCGAAATCATTGCCGACTGTTTCGATAAATTGAGTTTGCAAATTTTCTATCCCGGAATTAACTTTAAGAGAATCTTTCCGAAGAGCAGACTTTTATTTTACTAAATTTGCAGGTTCATTGCAAAATCGAAATTCCCGGGGGCTGACCGGTTTTGACAGCATAGTTCTTTGTAAGTATAAGCATGTAGTGCGTTGCGTAATTAGCACTTTAATATGAATACGAAACAACTTAAATGGCAATACTTCGTATGCCATGGCTGCGTAATCGATAGATTCGCTTCCATTAGGGCCGTTGAGCTGGCCAGGCCTGTTGCCACGCTCTTCCGCCGACTCAAAATAAAATGGGCTGCTGTAATGGAATGAAGTGACCATTGCTTAAGACTATTCTTCTACGGTTACAGTTGGTTGGTTAGGTTCCTGCTGTTTCCCGACAAGTAATAACTAAATAAACATGTAGAAGGCTTACGGCGAGTATGTTTGGACCAGGGTTCGACTCCCTGCAGCTCCACGAATGATGGCCTGGAAGATGTTTTCTTTCAGGCTTTTATAATTACTGACTTTTCCAGTATTCAACATCTTAGGGGTTTTTTTAAACAGCAATGAGCATTAAGATCATACTTCGATGAGCCGAGCGAGGCTTCTTCATAATCGGGTTAGCGATCAATATTATATTTGACTAAGTTCCCTGTGTTATTATTAGCGCTTTACTTTTTTTACCTGCGATAAAGGCTATTAAAAATTATACTTTTATCATTGCTGAAGAATTTTTTTATAAAACTAAAATTTCGATTATGAAAAAGTTACGTGTGCTTGTCGTTGGATGTGGCAACATGGGTTCTTCTCACGCTGTCGCTTACAATTCCATGGATGAATTCGAAATTTGTGGATTGGTGTCCAAAGGAAACTCTAAGAAAATCCTGAATGAAAAGCTCGGCAATCTTTATCCTTTGTTCGACGACTTTGAGGAAGCAATGAGAAAGAGCAGCCCGGATGCAGTTTGCATTTCTACCTACCCCGATACTCATGAAGAATTCGCGATCAAATCTTTTGAGAAAGGGTGTCATGTTTTTATTGAAAAACCTCTCGCAGATTCTGTTGAAGGATCCGAACGTGTAGTTGCTGCGTCTAAGAAAGCTAACAGGAAATTGGTGGTCGGTTATATTCTTCGGCACCATCCGTCATGGCAGCGTTTCATCGAACTGGCAAGGGAGCTTGGCAAACCGCTCGTGATGCGAATGAATCTGAATCAGCAAAGCGATGGAGCTATGTGGACTGTTCATCGCAACCTGATGAAGAGTTTAAGCCCAATTGTAGATTGCGGGGTTCATTATATTGATGTGATGTGCCAAATGTCAAGGTCCAGGCCCGTACAGGTTTATGCAATTGGAGCCAGGCTTACCGAAGAGATTCCCGAAGGGAATTATAATTATGGCCAACTGCAAATACGTTTTGAAGATGGATCGGTTGGTTGGTACGAGGCCGGTTGGGGACCGATGATTAGCGAGACAGCTTTCTTTGTAAAAGATGTCATTGGTCCCAAAGGCTCTGTTTCAATCGTTGCCAAAGATGCAGGAGGAACAGGAAAGTCAGCTTCAATTGAATCCCATACAAAAACAGAATCGATACGGGTCCACCATGCAGAACTCGATAAAGATGAAAAGTTTCTAAAAGAAGATACCTGGATAAACCTCGAAGATGAACCCGATCACCAGGAACTTTGTGATAGGGAACAAAGATATTTTCTGCAATCCATTCTTGAAGATATTGACCTTACCGCCCACGCAGAGGATGCAGTAAATAGCCTGAGGATTGCTTTTGCAAGTGATGAATCCGTAAGAACCGGTGAGATTGTTTCATTCACTTGATCGTTGCTGTATCTCCTGCCTGCAAAAGAGTGCAACATTTATAAATTTTCAAGCCGCTGCTGCATTTCCAATATTATTTTTATTTTTTCATTGCCATGGACGGAGGCTGCGGCTGCGGCACAATATTGTGAATTGGTTTGGTGGATTTTAAATACGCAAAGACAGCTTTCAGTTCATCGTCAGTCAAATTTCCGAGATCTTGCCATGGCATCGGCGGTAACAATTCTCTTCCTGCAGGCGCTCCCCCAAATTTCCCTGTCCGAAGGCAAAGAATGAATTGATATTCTGTCCAGTTTCCGATGCCGGAGGTTGGGTCTGAACTGATATTTGAAGCATAAGATATTCCCCATGGACCTACCCATTCTGTCATATTTGTAACGGCAAGTCCTTTACTTTCTATGTCTTTGTGATCAATATTTATTGCGGGCATTTTTTCAGGTCTTCCTGATAGTTCTAACTCCATATCTGGTTCTGGGCCTGCGGGACCCATTTTTCTCGGTGTATGGCAATGATTACAACCTCCGATAGTGACAATATGTTTCCCCCACGCTTCCTTGCTTTCGAATCCGGCATTGGCTGGAGACGGTTGTAGTGTTTGAACTGATTGATCGGGTACTATGGAGTTATCCGTTTGCTCCTGATTACACCTGGAAGCAACAAAACCGATACTAATAAAGAACGCGACAGTTAAAAACTTTTTCATCATTGTTTTTTTAAAAATTTAAAATAAAATGATGTTTCCAAGTCAGCAAATGAATCAACGAATGGGAGGAATTCTTATAGGAAAGAGATATCTTATTGGCTCAGAATTTTAAAACTAAGATTTTTTAAATAAAAGTTTAAAATAAAATTGAGAAAGACTTTGATCAGAGAAGCCGGAGATATTTTTTTTAAAAAAGTATGAGTACGCCTATCAAATTTTTGCATTATTATAAGATAGAAAATCGGCAAGCGAGAAATTCATAAGCAGAACTACGGATCTGAAATCCGCGAGTGCCGCGATTCGATTCCAAATAGTTAATCGGAATTTCAAAGGGATTCTTTCTTTAAATCTCCTTTTGCAGTGCTTCCAGTACGAGCTGTTGGAAGATCACGTTGGGTTCGGTTCCTTGCATAGTCCAGGTCATGTGCCAATGCCTTACTTTTTTCTCCTGCAGGCGTGGACGATTGTTGCTAAAGAAAACCTCTTTGTTCCGTGTGATGACTTTGTAGGTTTCGTTGTCGCTGCTGGCTTCTACCTGTACCACGAAGTACCGGTATTGTTTGCAGGCATAGTTGATATTGATGTAGAATCTTTTCATTTTTTAGATAACTTAATAGAGAAAGAGTTTATTGTTTTGAGGCAAATTTTTTTTAAAGAAAATTTTCTTTTTTCATAAGAATGAATAGTGAGTTGTAAAAGGAATTTCTGAGAGCGACTACGTTTTAGATGGGAGAGCTTAATGATGATAAATTTTTTTGCCCGGTAAAACAGAACTTGAATATCTTGTCTGCAAAACAAAATCGAATGGCCGTTCTCAGTACGAAAAATGACTGAAAAACTCCATTCCTCTACGCGGATTAATACCTTTAAATTTTTTAAGTATGAGTAATCAATTTACCCTGGCGGAAAAAGTAATTGTTGTAACGGGTGGCACCGGCATCCTGGGTGAGGCCTTCGTCAATGGAATCGCTGCTGCGGGAGGCGCCGTGGGGGTTCTTGGCAGAAACGAAATAGTTGCCAATGAAAGAGTTTCTGCTATTACGAAACAAGGAGGCAAAGCAATCGCATTGATCGCCGATGTCACCGATGAGGAACAATTGCATGCAGCCAGAAATAAAATGTTAGCAGCGTTCGGCAAGATTGACGGATTGGTAAATGCTGCAGGAGGAAATATTCCCGGTGCGGTAGTTCAACCGGGCGACGATCTTTTTAAACTAAACCTGGCTGCGCTGCACGAGGTGATGGAGTTAAATTTATTCGGCAGTATCCTTCCTACACAAATTTTTGGAGAAGCAATACGCGACAACGGGGCTGGTAGTATTGTAAATATTTCCTCGATGGCTCCGCAGTTGGTGTTGACGAAAGTGTTGGGCTATAGCGTGGCAAAAAGTGCGATCGATTCTTATACCCGCTGGTTTGCAGTGGAACTTGGAAAACGGTACGGAGATAAAATTAGAATGAATGCGATTGCCCCGGGATTTTTTCTCACAGAACAAAACAAAAATCTCCTGACCAATGAAAATGGAAGCCTTACGGAACGAGGCAATCTCGTGATTAAAAAGACACCGTTCGGCCGCTTTGGAGATGCGTCCGAATTGATCGGCGCATTGGTTTGGCTTTTGGGAGATGAATCGAAATTCGTAACAGGTACCGTCGTTAATGTTGATGGTGGATTTTCCATATTTAGTGGCGTATAAATTATTGAAAGATGAAATTTAAAATGAAGCAAACATGGCGATGGTTTGGCCCGGACGATCCGGTAAGTTTACAGGATGTAAAGCAAACAGGCGCGACCGGTGTCGTTACTGCCTTGCATCACATTCCCCATGGCGAGGTTTGGACTGTTGATGAAGTCGCGAAAAGAAAAGCAGAGATTGAGAAGGCGGGTCTTGAATGGTCAGTGGTGGAAAGTATTACGGTGCATGAAAATATAAAAACCAGGACAGGAGCTTATAAAGAGCATATCGAAAAATACAAGACTTCTGTCCGGAACGTTGCTGCCTGCGGAATTCCGGTGATCACCTACAACTTCATGCCGGTGAATGACTGGACAAGGACTTCGCTGAGTTATAGAATGCCCGATGATTCTTTGGCTTTATATTTTAACTGGATCGATCTCGCAGTTTTCGATATTTATATTTTAAAAAGAAAAGATGCAGAGGCTTCCTATTCTGAAAATATTGTCGCACAGTCAGCATCACGATATAAAAATTATTCTGATAAAGAGCTGGAGACACTCGCCGGCGTTGTAATGTTTGGAATCCCCGGGGAGAAAAAAATATCGACGGATAACATGCTGCAAAAATTAGAACTGTACAAGGATATTAACGCCGACGCTTTGCGTGAAAATCTTTGTTTTTTTCAAAAGGAAATAAGCTCAATCGCTGAGGAATGCGGAGTGAAGCTTGCGATTCATCCTGATGATCCGCCCTTCCCCATCTTAGGTTTGCCGCGAATCGTAAGTTCGCTGGAAGATTATGAATTCTTTTTGAACAAAGTAGATAACCCTTCAAATGGTGTATGCTTCTGCACCGGCTCGCTCGGTGCATCAAAATCAAATAACCTAACGCAAATGATTAACGCCTTTGATAAAAAGATTCATTTTGTTCACCTGAGGAATGTGCGGAAAGATGAAGAAGGCAACTTCTATGAGGCTGATCACCTGAACGGTGATAACGACATGTATTCAATTATGAAAGAATTGTTGATGCTTCAGCAAACCTTAAAAACGCCGATTCCGTTCAGGCCCGATCATGGTCACCAAATGCTCGATGATCTGAACAAAGTTACCAATCCGGGATATTCTGCTATCGGAAGACTCCGGGGACTTGCGGAATTAAGAGGTTTGGAGGAGGGTATTATAAATGGATTTTAAAAAATATCCGGGAGGTTACAACAAAAAATATTTTATCTTTTTTAAAAACCGGTCAATGAAAAAAGTAATTGCTTTTTCTGTTTTTCTGCTCTTTACCACTTTTGCTTTTGCTCAAAAGAGTTCCTGGCAAATTGTTCCCGGGAAAATACAAACTCCCTGGGCAGATAGTGTAGACCCATTAGCGGTTTTGCCGGAATATCCCCGTCCGCAGATGGTGCGGAACAGTTGGGCGAATTTAAATGGCCTTTGGAAATATAGCATCCTCCCGTTAGCGGAAGCAGAGGCGATACCTCAGACCTTCCAGGGAAACATTTTAGTCCCTTTTGCTGTCGAGTCTGCACTTTCAGGTGTTGGCAGGAAGGTTGGAAAGGTTAGTATTCTTTGGTGTCAGACTACTTTTAATGTTCCTCAGAAAAGAAATAGTAATAGGGTGTTGCTTCATTTCGGCGCTGTGGATTGGCGGAGCACCGTGTATGTAAATGGAAAAAAAGTTGGTTTTCATGAAGGAGGTTATGATCCGTTTTCCATTGATATTACGGAAAGCTTAGTCAGAGGATCCAAACAGCAGATAGCAGTTAGTGTTTGGGATCCCACGGACGATGGGCCTCAACCTCGTGGCAAGCAGGTGAAAAATCCTGGAAGCATTTGGTACACTCCCGTCACCGGCATTTGGCAAACAGTTTGGCTGGAAAGGGTGCCGGAAACTTATATTCTAAATACAAGAAATACCCCCGACATCGATCATAAAAACATCACAATCGTTGCTTCCGTTCAGAAGCTGAAAGCAGGTGACGAAGTGATGATATCCGCATGGAAGGGTGGTCAAAAGATTGCTGAAAAATCAGGTACTGACACCGCTGCTACTCTTATAATTAGTGATCCCATTTTGTGGTCACCATCAAATCCTTTTCTGTATGACTTAAAGGTTTCAGTCAAAAGAAATAATAAAATTATCGATGAAGTAAAAGGTTATTTCGCCATGCGAAAAATTTCTGTGAAACCAGATGAAAATGGAATTTTAAGAATGATGTTGAACAATCAATTTGTCTTTGAATTCGGGCCTCTTGACCAGGGTTGGTGGCCTGATGGATTATACACGGCACCAACGGATGCGGCATTGAAATTTGACGTTGAGAAATTGAAAGAAATGGGCTTTAATATGATTCGTAAACATGTGAAAGTGGAACCTGCACGTTGGTATTTTCATTGTGATAAAATTGGAATGCTTGTCTGGCAAGACATGCCCAGCGGGGATTTGGGAAATCGATGGGAAATGCATCCTGGGATTTTGGGGAAGCAGACCGGGAGAGATCGCACACCGGAGAGTGAGCGCCATTATCGCCAGGAATGGAACGCGATTATAAATTCATTGTATAACTTTCCAAGCATTGTAGTTTGGGTTCCGTTCAATGAAGCATGGGGGCAGTTCAAGACTGCTGAGATCACAAAATGGACAATGCAAAAGGATCCTTCGCGATTGGTAAATAGTGCAAGTGGAGGA
>JBBSPT010000103.1:0-8333 GCA_038258515.1 Chitinophagales bacterium
AAAAATGTGGCAGCACGAATCCTAAAATCAATATCAGAGATATTTTTTTCATTCTTGAGTTTTAAATTTAGTTTGCAAATATATAAGGCGGTCATAAGAATAAAGTTGTTTTGGAAACATTTAACGTCTTTACTTCGGCCTTGCTCCAGATCTTTAAAAATCAATTCAATCTTCCATCATTTTGTTATCTCAACACTTCACGCTCGCTTTCTACTGGATCTGTTATTGTGTTATTCATAGTGTTCTCGCGGACCCGAGGTGCAAATTGAAGTTGCAAAAAATCCTTGGGCAGTACTTTCGTTACTACAGGCTGTTCTACACCATCTTTGCAGCCCTCACACTTGTCCTGCTGATATATTTTCAGTACTCTTTTCAAAGTCCACAGATTTTTCATTCTCCGGTAATGAGATACATAGCCCTGTTTTTTTTAGCAATTCCAGGGCTTGTTATCATGTTGATTTCCATCTATAAATATTTCAAATTGCTGAGTGGCATTCAAACATTATTTATTGCTAAACCGGCGCCAGAACTTAAAGTGGAGAATATTCATAAGTATGTGCGGCATCCTCTTTATTTTGGAACATTATTATTTACCTGGGGGCTATTTTTTATTTTTCCATTATTGAATAATTTGATTGCGGTGATTGCTATCACGCTCTATACAGTTGTTGGAATAAAATTGGAAGAAAAAAAGCTTTTGAAAGAATTTGGTAGTCTTTACCGGGAATACCGGGAGTCTGTTCCTATGTTGATACCCAGGCTTTTTGGTAACAAAAAAGGTGACCAAATTGGTCACCCCTAATTTTTTGGGAAATATCGATTTTAGCCGATTCTTTTCACATTTACGGCATTCATGCCTTTCTGTCCGTTTTGCAAGTCGAACTCCACTTTGTCGTTCTCTTTGATCTCATCAATCAAGCCGCTTGCATGTACAAATGTTTCTTTTGCGGAATCATCATGTTTGATAAAACCGAAGCCTTTTTCAGTATTGAAAAATTTAACGGTTCCTGTTGTTTTGTTGTCCATTGTATTGTTGTTTATAAAAAATTAGCAGCGAAGATACGTATTTAAATTTAGTAATGTAATCTCTGTATCCGTGAAAGAAGTTAAAGTCTCAATTGTCCCCGTGCATTGAAGATAGTTGTACAATGTCTAACAAATCAGTTGCAGTGGGGGAGACTGTACTGCTCAACATTATTTCCTTCCACCTGTTGATTTTTTTATCCCAAACCGGTTTTGGAGGATAATCATTGTCAACAGAAACAATTAGAGTTGCAACTTTTGAAGAGATTTTTACGGGCTGGCCTTCAGGGCCGGCGATAATGATATAGCTTTTTTTATGAAATGGCGATTCCTCAAATCTTTGTACAGGTAACTTACTTCTTGAAGACTGGATGATGTGGGTTAAAGTCTTGTTGTTCAGAGAATCTTCCTGCCTTTGCTTTTGCGCACTGTCCTGAGTTTTAAGCATTGCCACGGAAGAAAGATCATTACTTGATTCTTTCTTATTGAAAAACAGTGAGCTCAGAAAAATAATCACCAGGGAAGCAGCCGCAGTAAGGCCATAAAAAAGATATTTAGAACGGTGCCTGAGAACCTGAATGTTTCCAACGTCAGATTTTTCCCCATCAAGCTCCCTGGTAATTTTCGTCCAGATGCCGGCAGGAGGTTCCGACTCATAATTATACATTTTATTTTTGAAGTTCTCCATAATTCTTTTAAGAATTGAACGTGTCGTTTTTCGTTTTATTTAAGCGTTTTTCGAGAGATTTTTTCAATACTCCTTTTGCCCTCGCGAGCTGAGATTTACTTGTTCCCTCCGTAATGCCTAACGCTTCTGCAATCTCTTTATGAGAGTATCCTTCTATCACATGCATATTGAAAACTGTTTTATAACCTGGTGACAATTCATTTACCAGTGCAATAATATCTTTTTCTGCAAGTGTGTCAAGCGCTGACAAGTCCTGGTCTTCTAACGTGTTTTCCTGCACCTCCGTGACGTTATAAAGTTTCACTTTTTTTCTAAAATGCTCGATGGAAGTGTTGACAAATATCCGCCTGATCCAACCTTCAAAAGAACCTTCGCCCCTGAACTTTCCAAGATTCTTAAAAACTTTTATAAAACCTTCCTGCAAAAGATCACTTGCATCATCGCTGTTTCCTGAGTATCTAAGGCAAACACCATACATTTTTGAAGAATATTTATGGTAAAGTATTTCCTGCATCTCTCTGTTTCCATCAATACATCCCTGTATTAAGTCGGTTTCAGAAACTGTATGGTTGCCAGGACGGTTCAAATAGGTAAAAGGTTTTAGGACATCTATTGGACTTCAAGAACTTAGTTACTCAAGTAGTTTATAAGTTTGACAACCGCTTTTTTCCTGTGGCTGTATAAATTTTTTTCATCCATTGTCATCTCTGCGAAAGTAGCGATGGCTCCGTCAGGAACAAAAACCGGGTCGTAGCCGAATCCCATATTTCCCCGTTTTTCTGCAATAATAGTGCCTTTGCAGGTTCCTTCAAAAATAACCTGCCTGCCGCTCTCTATTAAGCAAATTATGGTTTTGAAAGTCGCCGCCCTGTTTGCTTTGCCCTCCAATTTTAAAAGTAGCTTATCGACATTGTTCTCGTGAGTAGCGTTCTCTCCTGCGTAGCGAGCGCTCTTTACACCCGGCTCACCACCAAGTGAATCCACCATCAGACCGGTATCTTCTGCAAAACAGTCTTTATTGGTCAGCCTATAAATTACTTCAGCTTTTTCTGTTGCGTTCTCTGCTAAAGTATCGTAGGGTTCCGCAATATCGATGTTGATAGACGACTCAGACAGAGAGTTGATTTCAAACCGGCTTCCGAGAAGATGCCTGACCTCTTCCACTTTATTCTTATTATTTGTTGCAAAAATTAGCTTGTTCATTTCCTTTTTCCAAGATTGAATAAATTTCGGAGGCACTCCCAAAGAATCTTTTTAGCATTCGGATCCGGCTCAATTTTTTTCAATTCAGGACAAAATAAAAATTGCACTTCTTCGAAAGTTTGTAGTTGGTAAAACGGGATGGTAAAAGGCAGATCGAGATCGGTAGACGACACTCCGAAACTTAGAATTTTTCTTGCTGACAGCTCATTGCGCAGTTCTTTTTGCGTCCACCCGGTATCCCAAATATTTACCACTGCAATGTCCTGCATGCTAATCTTACAGGCAGATATAAGGTTCAAAAGAAAAGTAAGATCAGCATCGTCAAGATATTTTTGCTCTTTGCCCGAAACTACAAACAAAATTTTCTTTTTGTTTCCCCCTAAGAACGGGATTACACCGGTACTTGCAGAAGAGTCAAGGGTGATACTTTTCTTCAAATCCACGAGTTTATCTTTAAACATCGACGCATGCAACAGAGGCGGAAGTTGAATCTTATCTATGCTCACCTTTTGAATTTGACTTTGTTTTTTTCGTTTCTTTGCGACAAATTTAATGATATGATGGCAGCCGGGCACTTTAAAATTACGCGTGCCAAAGAAAGCAAACTCAGTTCTCTTTCCTTTGATCATCTTCCCTTTGGGAAAAATTTCACCGATCATATGTTGGAAGTTGACTATGAAAACGGAGAATGGCAAACGGTTCAGATAAAGCCCTACGGACCGATAACGATAACACCGTCTCTCGCTTCGTTACATTATGGACAAGCAATTTTCGAGGGGGTCAAGGCATTCAAAAATGCAGAGGGCGAGGTAATGATATTCAGGCCATTTGAGAACTTTAAGCGATTTAATTTATCTGCAGAAAGGATGGAAATGCCAGTGGTTCCTGAAGAAATATTTATGGAGGGCATGAAAGAACTGGTTAAGATCGATGTGGATTGGATTCCTGACAAACCTCATCATTCTTTATACATTCGTCCGTTTATGTTTAGTACTGAGGAAACGATTGGTGTAAAGCCGGGCAGCAAATACAAATTCATGATCATCCTTAGTCCGACGGGCCCATATTACAGTGCGCCGATGAGAATCTACGTAGAGGAAAAATATGTGAGAGCAGTAGAGGGGGGAGTGGGCTTTGCTAAGAATGCCGGCAACTATGGAGCAGCTATGTTTCCCACGGCAGAGGCCAAAAGAAAAGGTTACGACCAGGTGCTATGGACTGATGCATGCGAACACAAATACGTACAGGAATGTGGCGTGATGAACATTTTCTTCATCGTCGGAAAAAAGGCTCTCACTCCGGAACTCGAATCGGGGTCGATCCTTGCTGGTGTTACGAGAGACAGCGTGATCCAACTTTTGAAGGATCTCGGATTGACAGTGGAGGAGAGGAAGATAAGCATTGATGAACTTGTGGATGCATACAAAGCGGGTGACTTACTCGAAGTATTCGGAACAGGAACTGCTGCGACTGTTTCCATGATACAGGAACTGAAATATAGAGATTTCGTTATGAATTTTGATATAGATAAATGGAAAATAAGTCCGCTGCTGAAAGAAGCGATGAGCTCGATAAAGGAAGGGCGTTCAGAAGATAAATACGGTTGGATGGTAAAGGCCTGAGACAAAATATACCTGCACAATAAAAGCTCTATTTTTCGAAGTTTTCGATTTGTGCTCAAATCATCCTTTTCAAAATATTTTGGTATTTCACAATCCCGGACTTACCTTTGCCGTCCAAAAAAATAAGGGTAACGAATGCCTACAATTCAGCAATTAGTTAGAAAGGGAAGAAAGATAATCAAATCAACTAGTAAGTCAAGAGCGCTTGATAGTTGTCCTCAGCGAAGAGGAGTTTGTACGAGGGTATATACTACCACACCGAAAAAGCCCAACTCGGCGTTGCGCAAAGTAGCTAAGGTGAGACTCACTAATAAGATAGAGGTGATTGCCTACATCCCGGGCGAGGGACACAACCTTCAGGAACACTCCATCGTTCTAATCAGGGGTGGAAGAGTAAAAGATTTGCCAGGTGTGCGTTATCATATTGTTCGCGGCAGCCTCGATACGGCTGGTGTGAAAGACCGGAAACAAAGCCGGTCAAAATATGGCACGAAGAAAGAAAAAGCTAAGAAATAATAAACCCATTAACAAAGTATAAATGCGTAAAGCACAAGCAAAAAAACTTGCACTGGCACCGGATCCAAAATTCCAGGATAAGTTAGTAACCCGTTTTGTGAACAACCTGATGTGGCAAGGAAAAAAGAGCGGCGCTTATAATATTTTTTATGATGCGCTCGAGAAGGTTTCTAAAATAACCGGAGACAACGGCTATGAAATTTGGAAAAAGGCTTTGGCAAATGTAACACCGGGTGTCGAAGTTAAGAGTCGGCGTATTGGTGGCGCTACTTTCCAGATTCCTGCGGAAGTAAGGCCTGACAGGAAAACTTCGTTGAGCATAAAATGGCTTATCAAATACAGCCGCGATAGAAACGGACGCAGCATGTCAGAAAAGCTGGCCAATGAAATAGTTGCCGCCAGTAAGGGCGAGGGAGCAGCTTTTAAAAAGAAAGAAGATACTCACCGAATGGCAGATGCTAACAAAGCATTTGCGCATTTCAGGATTTAAAAACATTCAAACACTAATTTCCAACCCTTCTAGTCAGGAAGGGTTTTTTTGTAATTACCAGTGTTAATTTATCTCGTTTTCGGTTTAATTTATCGGAAGAACGTTGTAACTTCGCGCCTCGAAAAAGTTTTCCAAAAAATTCAGTAATAATAAAATAAAAACAAGGCAATGGCCGACTTAAGGTATCAAAGAAATTTTGGAATTGCTGCTCACATCGATGCAGGCAAAACCACTACTACAGAGCGCATTCTGTATTACACAGGTGTTAATCATAAAATAGGTGAAGTGCATGATGGCGCTGCTACCATGGACTGGATGGCGCAGGAGCAAGAAAGAGGAATTACAATTACTTCTGCGGCAACTACCTGCTTTTGGAATTTTCCTACGGTGCAGGGAGTAAAAACTCCCGATACTAAATTATACAAGTTCAATATTATTGATACGCCAGGTCACGTTGACTTCACTGTTGAAGTTGAGCGATCTCTTCGGGTGCTTGATGGTTTGCTGGCTTTGTTTTGCGCAGTAAGTGGTGTTGAGCCTCAAAGTGAAACTGTATGGCGGCAGGCTAATCGTTACAAAGTGCCGCGTATCGGTTTTGTAAATAAAATGGATCGTGCCGGAGCGGACTTTTTAAATGTTGTTAAACAGGTAAAGGAGATGCTTGGAGCTAAGGCTGTGCCATTACAGCTTCCAATTGGTGCCGAAGACGGATTTAAGGGCGTTGTAGATTTGATTAGAATGGAGGGAATTATTTGGGATGATGCCACGCAGGGTATGACCTATAAGGTTGTTCCTATTCCTGAAGATATGGTGGAGGAAGTAAATGAATGGAGGCAGCACCTGATCGAAGCGGTAGCAGATTATGACGAAAAATTATTGGAGAAATTTTTTGATGATCCTAACACGATCACTGAAGATGAGATTCATGAGGCGATTAGGAAGGCAACGATAGATATTTCCATCATCCCGATGATGTGTGGATCTTCGTTTAAAAATAAAGGAGTTCAAACTGCATTGGATGCCATTGTAAGATACCTGCCTGGCCCGATGGATTTGGAAGCAGTGAAAGGAGTGAATCCTGACAATGGTGAGGAGATCGAGCGCAAGCCTGATCCCAAAGCTCCTTTTTCAGCTTTGGCTTTTAAAATTATGACCGATCCTTTTGTTGGACGTCTCGCGTTCTTCCGGGCCTATTCAGGAAGGCTCGATTCAGGCTCTTATGTTTTAAATACCCGCACAGGTAAGAACGAAAGGATTTCCCGTATCATGCAGATGCATGCGAACAAACAAAATCCCGTGGATTATATTGAAGCCGGTGATATTGGTGCGGCAGTGGGATTTAAAGATATCAAAACAGGTGACACTCTTTGTAATGAAGATCATCCAATTGTGTTGGAAGCGATGACTTTCCCGGAGCCTGTTATCTCTGTGGCAGTTGAGCCTAAAACGCAGGCTGATGTAGATAAAATGGGGATGGCAATTGCAAAGCTGGTTGAAGAAGATCCAACTCTGAGGGTGAAGACAGACGAGGAAACCGGGCAGACCATTCTTAGTGGAATGGGTGAATTGCATCTTGAAATTATAGTTGACAGGATGAGGAGGGAATTCAAGGTGGAAATCAACCAGGGTGCTCCACAGGTGGCTTATAAGGAGGCATTCCAGCAAACAATTGAGCACAGGGAAGTATTGAAAAAGCAAACAGGTGGTCGCGGTAAGTTCGCTGATATAGTTTATGAAATTGGACCTGCTGATGAGGAATTTTTGAAAGAAGCAAAAGGGAATTTCCAGTTTATAAATGGTCTTTTTGGCGGATCAATTCCAAAAGAATTTGTTCCTGCAATCCAGAAAGGTTTTGAAACCGCAATGAGCACCGGGGTGCTTGCAGGATATCCAATGGAAAGTATGAAAGTGAGGGTATTTGATGGTTCTTTTCACCAGGTTGACTCTGACGCAATGAGTTTCGAATTGTGTGCGAAACAAGGATACCGGGAATCAGGCAGAAAGGCGAAGCCTGTGCTTCTTGAGCCGATCATGAGAATTGAAGTTTTAACGCCAGATCAGTACATGGGCGATGTAACGGGTGATCTTAACCGTCGTCGGGGTATGCTGGAAGGTATGGATAGTAAGCATGGTGTACAGGCGATCAAGGCTAAGGTTCCTTTGAGTGAAATGTTTGGTTATGTTACTCAGCTTCGTTCATTGTCGAGTGGACGTGCAACTTCTACCATGGAGTTTAGCCACTATGCTCCTGCACCGAACAATATCGCCGAAGAAGTGATTGCAAAGCAGAAGGGGAAAGTGAAAGTAGAAGATTAGTTTTTTTTGAATAAATCTTAAATATTAAATTGTGAGTCCCGGTTGAAAGAGCGGGACTTTCTTTTTTAGCATCTTCTACCACCATGCTTTACAACCTCATCCGTGAATTTTTAAAGGGCTCTCTTTTTGAAGCTAATATATTTAAGTATAATTTTTGATATACCAGTTATTCGAATCTTTCATCTGTTTAAAATATATAACATGGAATTTAAAAGTGTCAATCCCTACAATGGAGAAGTTCTCCAAACATTCAATTGTCAATCATCAGAAGAATTGCAATCAATTCTCGAAAAGGCTGATCATGCTTTTAAAAACGGAAATGACATACCTGCTGGCAAAAGGGCAAAGATGATGAAGAAAGCAGGTGAGCTTCTTAATAAAAACGTAGAAAAATACGCCAAGACCATTTCTCTCGAAATGGGAAAGCCAATTTGTGAAGCAAGAGGTGAGGTTAAAAAGTGTGCATGGGTTTGTG
>JBBSPT010000104.1:0-8299 GCA_038258515.1 Chitinophagales bacterium
AGCTACATTACCTCAGAGCCACAAAAAAAGTTTTGGGGTCTTGCAGACAGTCTCGCAGGTGCATACGGCATGAAGATCGCGATTCATGATCATCCAAGGCCGAACGCTTATGCCACTCCTGACTCGGTATTAGCTGCTATGGAGGGGCATCCAAATATCGGCGCATGTGCTGATGTGGGACATTGGGCCCGCAACGGAATTGATCCTGTGGAGGCATTGCAAAAACTTGAAGGCCACGTGTATGATGTACATCTTAAGGATATTGTGAAGTTCGATGATACGCATGCAAGAGATACGATTGTAGGACGCGGTGTCATTAATTTCCCTGCGATTTTCCAGGAATTAAAGCGTCAAAATTTCAATGGATTGTTGTCGATTGAACACGAATCAAACTGGTATCACAACTTGCCGGACGTGATTGAAACCGTACAATATTATCATGACCAGGTGAATAAACTGAAATAAATATACAGGCACAAAAAAACCGGGAGTGATCCCGGTTTTTTATTAATTCAAAAATTTCTCTACTCCTCGTCTTCTTCCAATGCCTCGTAGTTTATGTTGTTCTCGGCAATTTCCGTGAGCTTTGAATCTGTTTCTTTTTCTTCTTCGAGCGTCTCAGCTAACAGGCTGGAAACCTCACTCATTCCAAGGGTATCAGCTAATTGAACCAGTCCTCCGTAAGTTGCTATTTCGTAATGTTCAACTTTCTGAGCAGCCATGATCAATCCAACATCTCTCGTACTTGTGCCGGCATCTGTTGATTCAATGATGTCTTCACCTTCTTTTGTAATTCCTTCCATCGCTTCACATTTTTTAGCCTGCGCTTTCTTGCCGATTTTTTCGAAGGCTTGTTCGAGCCGTGATACGTGATTTTCTGTTACTTCGAGATGCTCCTGGAATGCGTCCTTCAACTCCGTAGAAGTGGCAGCTTTTTTCATCTTTGGTAAAGTTTTTACCAGATGTTTTTCTGCCCAATAGATGTCTTTAAGTTCGTCCACGAAAAAGTCTTTTAGAAGGCCGTCGTTTGCTCCCTTTCCGGAGTTTTTCTTTTTTGTAGATGATGCCGTTTTCGATTTGGCGGTTGTATTCGTTGCCATTTTAAATATTTTTTTGGTTAACAATTTTTGTATGTATCTATGAATAAAATACCATGCCAGTTGTAACTGTATTCTGTTTTTAACCCGCGTTCGTACTAAAGACTCTCGTGGTTGTTGGCGATCGATACGGTTATAAAATCAACTTATAAATGATGCTGGCAAAATCAATTAGAAAGGACAATAAAATGGGAAATTACTTCCTCAAAAATTATGTAACATAGTCCCGGATCGTAGGTGACTTGTTGCCAGCAATTCATAAGCACATTTATAAAATTTTAAAAAATCCGAAAGGCAAAATGATTGGAAGAGGGGATTCTTACATTTTCATTGGCGGACTGTGAAGAGGGTAGAATCATTTCCCAGCCTGCATTCACTAAAGAAATGATCAAGGCTCTCGTCAAGCGATGGCATTAGCTTTCCACGCATAGAACCAAGTCCACCGCGAATGATTGAGTATCGATTTTCTGAGTTTTTTGTTTTTCGGATCCTGTTCAAATCGAACCCTGCTTTAAGGGCAATTTTTCTTGCAAAGTGAAAGGGACTTAGCACTTCATCATTCGCGAGATGCCAGATGCCGCATTCTTCATCCACTAATAATTCGAGGGCGCAATGCACAAAAGAAGGAAGGTAGCAGGGAGAAGCGAATGAATCGTTATCGCATTCGAAATACTCGTTTGCAGACAGTCGCGAGATCAGTGATGAACAAAAATCATTTCTAGTGAAAGCGTCAAACAAGTGTCCTGTCCTGATGATGAGAGCAGAAGGATTCTGACCTATGATTTTTTCTTCGGCGATAGCAACCGTGCGTCCGCATACTGTTGTGGGCGAAATCGGATCAGACTCACGAAAATTCTTTTTCTGCCTGGGATCAAAAACAATGCTGGAGGAAAGTAATGTGTATGCAATCCCTTTTTCTTTGCATGTCGCGGAGAGAAGAATGGATAAATTTATTTCTTCCATAGAAAACTCATGCCCGCAGACTTCAGCCTTAAGCAATGTTTCAAAACCTGAAAAATCCATGACTGCCCATGGCTGCCGGGTTTCAAGAAACTTATTCAGAGATCGTTCATCACCCAGTACAGATGAGTTTTTTAAAAACGTAAATGGGATGTTTCTTCCTTTACATGCATTCGCAAGATTTTGTCCCAGGTTTTTGTAATTGCCGATGATAAGCAATGGCTTGCCCGGCGGTTTGTATTCATCTGTTTCTTTGTTACTGCGTGCCCCGTGGAAGCGAGCCGGGTCATGCCACCAGCCATGTTGTTCCGCCAACGGATGAAGGGAATTATTTTTAAGAATTATATTTTTTATAAACAAGCTGATGGCGGTCGGTCTAGCCGGTTGAGTCCTCAGATCAAAAGTTCCTGGCTCATAAACCATTTTTTCATCTGTCAGTAATTTACTCCAGCCAAAAGCTCCGAACAATGACCAAAAAGTGACGGCCCGCACGTTGATGCCTTCCTCAATTGCCGATGAACAACTTTTGCAAATTTCATTCAGCCATCTTACCTGATCTTCCCTCCCGGCATTGAGGTGAGATTCTGTAATAGCCATAGGTAATCTGAATCGTTCCCATGCTTCTTTCAACAACACTTTTAATCCGTATGCATTGCCATGGTTGACTCTTATCGCTTCCACATCCGCATATTCCTGAAGCTCGTTTCCCCCATGTGAGGAAGCAGGGTACTTGCTTTTATCTTCATCAAGAAATCTCTCAGAAGTAACATAATAATTAAAACCGGCGACCTCCGGGGTTGTGGCATTGTCGATAAAAAAGTGAAGTCTCTTTTCTGGTATTCCGAGCCTGAGAAAATAGCTCCACATCGGATGCCCGGCCTTGACCTTTCCCAGGAGCAAATCGTATGTGAGCCATCTCCGTTCATTTTCGAAAGTAGCCTGGTATTTTATCAATGGTGACGAGAATGTTTTTGATAGATCCTCTGTTTGGATAAGTTTTGCTGCAGGATTTATCTTCCTGATTTCAGACATGGCAAGAATGATTGCCTGCACCTGGTTTAATATCATTTTTGCAAAACTCACGTCGTTCATCGCATGGGGATACCATAAACCATAAAGACCGCTAAAGCGGGCAGTAGTAAGCGGCTCATTTATGGGTGTGAAATATTCCAGCCAGGGAAACTGGCGTGCGACCTTTCCGGCGTAGGCGGCAAATTTTTCCGGAAAATGGTTGTCTGCCAGGTCAGTAAATTCTGGCCCGCTGCCATGATGCAACAGCCCGGCGATTGGAGTAATCCTGTGCTGTTTCATTTCATTTAGCCGGTTGGCGGTGTGGGTCCAGTCGATCGTCTCCTGCGCATCAGGTTCGTGCCTCTCCCACAAAATAGGGTAGCGTAGTGTTTTAATTCCTAAGCCGGCAATCCTTCCTATATCTCCTTTTCTTGAATAATGGCCAGCCATTTCCATCTGGTCAAAATAAGAATCCTGGATACGATTTATCGTACACTCTATTCCTCCCCAAAATTCAAGAGCCTGACTGTAATATTTTTTCTCCGTTAACATAGGTAAGGGATTCGGCCTGCATAATTTTTTTGTAAAGAGTTAAAGATTGAGCAATTACCTGGTCCATGTTATAGTATTTGTAAGTCGCCAATCTTCCGGAAAAGAAAGTGTCGGGAGTGGAATCGGCAAGCAGTTGGTATTTCTTGTAAAGAGCTCCGTTCTCAGGGCGGGGCACGGGATAATAAGGGTCGCCCTTCGATTTAGGAAATTCATAAACGATGCTGGTTTTAGGATGAACCTGCCCCGTGAGATATTTAAAATCGGTGATGCGTGTGTAGGGCTGTTCATTTGGATAATTCACTGTACCTGTTTCCTGGAATTTTTCCTGGTTGATTGTTTCAAATTTGAACTCAAGAGACCGGTAGGGCAATTCGCCATAGCAATAATCGAAATAATAATCTATCGGCCCGGTATAGATCATTTTTTTGTATTGAACAAGGCCGGATAATTCTTTGTAGTCGGTGTTCAACATGATCCTGATGTTCGGGTTACTTAACATCGTTTCAAACATCTTTGTATAGCCATGCAGGGGCATCGACTGATAACAATCCGTAAAATAGCGATCGTCTTTATTAGTTCTCACCGGCACCCGGGCGGTCACAGAGGCATCGAGTTGTGATGGGTCGAGATCCCATTGCTTACGGGTATAGCCCCTGAAAAATTTTTCATACAGTTCCCTTCCGACTTTGCTCACGACCACATCCTCCGAGGTAGTGACAGGACTTATTTTCTCCGCTTTTGAAGCGAAAAAATTATCAAGTTGATCAGAGCTTAAGTCCAGGTTATACATTTTGTTTACGGTAGTCAGGTTGATGGGTATCGGGAGAAGTTGACCGTCCACACTTGCCAAAACCCTGTGTTCATAAGGACGCCAGCCTGTGAACATACTAAGATATTCAAATACTTCTTTGGAGTTTGTGTGAAATATATGAGGACCATATTTGTGAATCAAAATTCCATCATCATTGTAAAAGTCAAAAGCGTTGCCTCCGATGTGCATTCTTTTTTCCACCAGCAAAATCTTTTTACCGGCCTTTGCGAGCCTTTCCGCCAGAACGCTTCCCGCAAACCCTGCTCCCACGATCATGAAATCAAACATACGCGCCTTCTTTGCTAATCGTAAGCGAAGCATGTCTTTTATTTTTCAATGTCCGGGCCATATGCTGTGTCATTTCATACCAGGTCTGATCCCACGAGTTGTGTTTCAAAAACTCGTCAACACGTTCCAGCCAACTCTGTTTATCGGTCACAGCCAATTCCTGTTCAGCTTTTTTTATAAACGTCGATGCATCATCTGCTATATGAACGAGATTATTAATCGCATAGGGATTTACAACATCCACAATTGATGAGGAGATAACCGGGATCCCGGCGGCCAGGTATTCGGGGGTCTTAGTCGGGCTGATATATCTTGTGGAATCATTAAGCAGAAAAGGAATGAGGGCAACGTCCCATCCTGAGAGATACTGCGGAAGTTCCTCGTATTTCTTTGGTCCGAGGTAATGAATATTTTCCAGTCGCGGCAGAGAACTCTCTTCAATTTTCACCACCGGACCGATTATACAAAAATTCCAGTCCGGCCGCAGGGAAGCAACCTCCCGTAACAGATCAATGTCGAATCTCTCATCAATCACCCCATAAAACCCAAATACAGGCCGGGAAACATTCTTCGCATCTTTCGGGACTTTTTTTATGTGCCGCGATTTCTCAAAATGCTCTTTGTCGATACTGCTTGGAAAAGGGAAAATATTGGAATGGGAATTCATTTTTGCCTTATAAAGATTATGACCTCCGGTAAATACAAGATCAGCAATGCTGAAAAGTTCTTTCTCTTTTTGCCGGAGATTGGCAGGAGGAGATTTAAAATTTGCGAGTTCATCCATACAATCATAAATGATCATCTCCGGCTGTAAATGACTGCTGATAGTAAGAGCCATCGGTGTATAGTACCAATGTATATAGTTTTCTATTGAATGCTGGGTGTACAGTGAAGAAATTAATATTCGTTGTTGAAGTAAATTTTCATCTTCACCATATCCGTTGACCAAATGTGGTGTCACAATCCAAATGTTTTCTTCTTCTTTGTTCACTCCCAGGAAGGGTTTTCCCGACTCTTCATAAATGGGTTCTTCAATAAAAAAGACCCTGTTGTATTTAGAGAATCTGTTCATAAGATGTTGCGGTCTCTGGTACACAAAATTCCATCTGATGTGACAAAAGCAAATTAGATCCATAGACATATTTTTATCTTGTGATTTCAAAAATTGAAAAAAAATTATGGGAAACTAATATTGTCACTTTGCTACAAATATGCCAATTCACGGCGGATGAATTTTATTCATTTGCGATTTTGCCAGTCACCTTTCTGAGGAAATAAATACACGTTTCGAACTGCAACGTAGAAAACAGGTTACAAATATTTACCATAACTAAAGCCGTGGCGGACAGTTTATGGGGTCGACCGTAAAGGGATTGGAGAGCAAGCCTAATTCTATGACGTGTTGGAAAAATTTGCACAGCGTCGGCAATAAAATCGTGATCTGAAACGCTTAATATTTGACGATTCCTGTTTTGATATCTGCGGATGAATATTTGTCACTTTTTTACAAACGCATTTATAAGAAATTAAGAATTTTACAATCAGGGAAAACGTTGGTAAATAGTATTATTGTTTGATTAAAAAATTCATTGAAAAAGCATGGCAGGGAATAAATTTATGTTTGCTACGGGGATTGAAAATAGTTATCCCAATATTATTTTACCCGGAGGAAAAGTGAAGCGAGTGGATGAAATGCAAAAGTGTTTCCATTATGAAAATTGGGAAACCGATTTTCAATTGGTAAAGGAGTTGGGGATAGAATTCCTTCGGTATGGTCCGCCATATTACAACAGCCACATGTCGCCGGGCAAATACAATTGGGATTTTGCTGACATGACTTTCAGAAAGCTTGACGAGATGGGGATTTGCCCTATCGTGGATCTTTGTCATTTTGGGGTTCCTGATTGGCTGAGCAATTTTCAAAATCCTGATTTCCCGCGCTATTTTGCTGAATATGCCCGGGCATTCGCTGAGCGTTTTCCGCGCCTGCATCTTTACACTCCTATCAACGAAATATTTATTACGGCCATGTTTTCCGCACAGTACGGCTGGTGGAATGAATGTCTGCAATCGGACACAGCATTTGTTACCGCATTGAAGCACCTGTGCAAAGCAAATGTGCTGGCCATGCATGAGATTCTGAAAGTGCAGCCTGAGGCCACATTTATCCAAAGCGAATCGTCAGAATACTTCCACGCTTTCGATCCTGATGCGCTCCCTTTAGCCCGGTTTTTAAATAAAAAACGGTTTCTGTCTCTCGACCTCACCTATGGCTATCCATTGAATGTCACGATGTATGAATACCTGTTGAGCAATGGAATGACAACCGAAGAATACCGCTGGTTTACTGAAAACCAGGTGAAGGCAAAATGCATTATGGGCAATGATTACTATGTTACGAATGAACACATTGTACACCCAGACGGATCGACGCAGGCCGCCGGGGAAATTTTCGGATACTATGTAATCACTAACCAATACTACCAGCGTTACAAATTACCGATCATGCATACCGAAACCAACATCAGGATGCCGGCATGCACAGAATGGCTTTTAAAGCAATGGGCTAACGTGCACAGGTTGAAACACGATGGAATTCCGGTGGTTGGATTTACATGGTACAGCCTTACTCACCAGGTGGATTGGGATTCTGCGCTGAGGCGCGACGATAGTGTTGTAAACGAATTGGGATTATTTGATCTTGACAGAAAAATAGTGCCTGTAGGCTCCGCATATAAGCGATTAATAGAGCAATGGAAAGATATTGTGAATGAAGAGAGCTTTGGACTCGTTTTCCATAACTGATGTACCTAATTCTACCTTATAAATACTTCTTTTTTCCTAATAACTTCGGCGGTAAATAGAGAAAAAAGTTCAAATTCGCCGATCCTTTCTTCAGCTTTCTCTTTCGTATCGCCTTGCGATATCTCCTTGTGTTCCTGGGATGAAGGTTTCTCAAAGAAAACCTGGATTTGTTCGAGCCTGGCTGTCAATGTAAATTTTCTTTGTTCCATATAAAATCGGTTAGATGGTACTGCAAGTTTCAAACTTTTCATGAGTAAGAAACATGCCAATCTCGCTGAATCATTGGAAAGTTTTCGAAAACATCGAACATTATTTAGCTAAACAATTTTCGCTATGTTGACTTAACCAAAATAGGTACTTTGTGCATAAAAAACTTCAAAGGATTAGCAAGTGCAGCCTCTAAAAATAATTTTCAAAAATGGCGAGGAAAAGCGCAGGAATTCTCTTATATCGTGAAAAAATAAATGAGCCGGAAGTTTTTCTTGTACATCCCGGTGGTCCTTTCTGGAAGAACAAAGATTTAAATGCCTGGAGCATTCCTAAAGGCGAGTTTACAGATGATGAAGAGCCGCTGCCAGCTGCAATTAGAGAATTTTATGAAGAAACAGGAATTGAAGTTCAGGGCAATTTCACTGAACTGAAACCGGTAAAATTAAAAAGCGGGAAAATAATTTTTGCGTGGGCTGTGTCCGGCGATCTTGATGAGACGAAAATCAAGAGTAATCTGTTCCAGATAGAATGGCCACCACGCTCAGGCATTTCTCAAAGCTTTCCC
>JBBSPT010000105.1:0-8298 GCA_038258515.1 Chitinophagales bacterium
ACTAAAAAAATTAATTGATGCCCAACCATTATCCGGACTCATTGTTTCAACTGATCCACTCCTTGGAAAAGGCAGAAAAAAGGCATTTCAAGCTTTATATTAAAAGAAGCTCCTCTAAAGAAGATCTTAAGATCATTCGCCTTTTCGATGCGTTGGACCGGCAAAGTGAGTACGACGAAAAGAACCTGATAAAAAATCTTCCGGACATCACGAAGCCACAGCTCTCAAATTTAAAAACACACCTCTATAAGCAACTGCTTGCGAGTCTTCGTCTTCTGAAAACCAATGAAAACATTGATCTCAAGCTGAGTGAGCATCTTGACAACGCCCGGTTGCTTTATAACAAAGGCTTAAAAATTCAAAGTCTTAACATCCTGGAAAAGGCGAAAGAGCTGGCCAGGACGAATCAAAAAATGAATTTTCTGGTGCAGGTTATTTCATTGGAAAAAAAGATTGAGACCTTACACATCACGAGGAGCGGAGTAGAGAAAACTCAAATACTTGCCGATGAAGCGATGGATATAAGTGGGCACATAGATCGTGTTACAAAGCTTTCTAATCTCGCTTTACTGCTTTACAGTTGGTTCGTAAAGAACGGGCACGCGAGAAACGAACAGGATGAAAAAAGTATCATGAAATTTTTCAGGAGTTCTCTACCTGCCGAGTCAGCGATAAATGGCTTTTATGAAAAATTGTATTTCTATCAAAGCTATTGCTGGTACGCCTTCATCCGGCAGGATTTCCTGATGTATTACCGGTACAGTCAGAAGTGGATTGATCTCTATTCGGAAAACGAATTGATGAAAGCAGTAGAAACCGGTCACTATATCAAGGGAATGCACAATTTGCTAAACGCACATTTCGATTTGAAAAATTTCAAAAAGTTCGACATCACGCTAAGACAATTCGAAGAGTTTGCGAAAACACCAGTTGCAAATCAACATGACAATTTCCGGACACATACTTCCATATATATCAATAGTGCGAGGCTGAATCAGTTTCTAATCACAGGGAACTTTGCAGAAGGGTTGCAGGTGGTGCCTGAGATTGTAGAGAAGCTCCGTGAATATTCCTTGTTTGTGGATAGTCATCGCATCCTTGTATTCAATTATAAAATCGCCACCTTATTTTTTGGAGCAGGAGATCATAAAACCGCGATTGATTTTCTGCATAAGATCATAAACGACTCACCAGGATTGCGCAATGACCTTCAATGCTATGCAAGATTGATGCACCTGCTTTGCCACTTCGAATTAGGTAATGAAGAAATACTTGATTCATTGATCAAGTCTGTTTATAGATTCATGGCCCGGATGGAAAATCTGACCATCGTTGAGGAACACATTTTCACGTTTTTACGCCATTCTGCGAAAGTAAATCCCAAAGAACTGAAACCAGAACTGAAGCAGTTTCTTGAAAAGATAAAGCATCTTGAAAACAATCGTTTTCAAACACGCTCATTTGCATATCTTGATATCATTTCCTGGGTGGAGGGCAAAGTTTTGGATAAACCAATGGCGGAAATTATCCGGAATAAATATTTGAAAAGCCGTCACCGCGAGACAATAGGCGCCAGAGAAAATGCAGCTTAAAAGGAGTTTTTCACAGAAAATCAAAATTAATCGTTGACCGATAGAGGTATGATTAAATTATTTAAACAGCTTTCGTTTAGCTTATTATTTATCTGCCAGCAATCGCTTGCTGCCCCTCCTGAAATCCACGTTTGGGAAACACAGGAAATTTCTTTAACCGCGGTAAATAACTATCAAAATGCTTACACTGATGTGACAGTTTGGGTGGATTTGTCCGGGCCGGGATTTAACAAAAGAGTTTATGGATTTTGGGATGGAGGTAAAATATTCCGTGTGCGCTTTGTGGCAACTGCACCTGGAGAATGGCACTGGGCAAGCGGATCAGAACCTGGAGACACCGGACTCAGTGGACAAAGCGGATCTTTCAATGCGGTCGCCTGGAGCGATGAGGAATTAATAGAGAATCCTTTGCGACGCGGCTTTCTAAGATCTTCTGCCAACCACCATGCATTAATTTACGCAGACAGTACGCCTTACTTTGCGATTGGAGATACCTGGTTTCCACTTCCCTCAAAAAGATTTAAATGGTATGATGATTCCATCAAACGACGATTAGGGCCGGAAGCAGGATTCAAAGATTATGTTCGCTATAGAAAGGCCCAGGGATACAATTGGATCAATGTGATAGCTGCTTATCCAAACTGGAAAACAGATGACAAGCCTTGGCAAATTTTGTTGGACGATTCGGCCCGGACTACCTTACGATCAGCATGGATGGAATACGGATCCGGGGGCAGCGCCAAGAATATGGACAATGAGGGCGGAAGGCCATTTCTATTCCCTGGAAAGGTACCAGGCTATGAAGATTATTTTCCGGATATGGACCGGATCAACCCGGAATATTTCAAATACCTTGACCGGAAAATTGCCTATTTAAATACTAATGGATTTGTGCCGTTTGTGGAAGCCGCCCGAAGAGACATGGGTCCGCTTTGGTATAAATATTACAAATGGCCTCATTCTTATTCGCGGTTTATCCAATACATTTATTCCCGCTACCAGGCTTACAACACGGTTCTCAGCCCAATTCACATGGACATCATTCGTGAAACGATAGATCCGGAACTATACACCGTGGCCATAAAGCATGCAGAGGAAAAATACGGAAGTCCGCCTTTCGGGAATTTAATTTCCGCTAACGCTCACCCCTCCACGCTTGAAAACTGGGGAGAAAAATCGTGGGTGACACTCCACCAGATTGGAAATGTAAGAGAGCATAATAATTACTGGTATCTCACCGAGATTTTTAATTCTCCCTATCCACAACCCGCCTTGAACGGTGAACCATATTATGCCGGTTACGCTGATTCACGTGGTGTGAAAGGACACACATATACCAGGGGCGCTGAAGGAGGCTCAGAGAAGGATAATGCATTCGTACGTTCATGCATGTACGGAAGTTTTCTTTCCGGCGGGCTGGCAGGACATGTGTATGGAGCGGAAGGAATATGGGGTGCAGACATAGAAGCCGAAGCGCCGGTTCACATGTGGGATGCCTTTCAGTGGAAGTCAGGATCTGAGATGCAATATTTGAAAACCTTTGCCCTTTCAATTGGCAACCGCTACCAGGAGCTTGTGCCATTGCCCGACCTGGTATCACCAAATAAGACACATGATATTCTCGGCTATGAAGGATGGGCCTACTGCGCCCGCACTCCGGACAAAAACATTTTCCTCCTGTATTTTGAGAAGGGATGCCCAAAAGCTGAGGTGAGAGGTACACGACTGAACGCTTTCTATGAAGCTCATTGGTTTAATCCAAGGAATGGCTCCTGGAAAGAATTCGATGGAGGAATGTTGACTGCGGACAATACCGGGAATATCAAACTGCCTGCATTACCCGATGAAATGGATTGGGGAGTCAAACTGATCTATAGTGGTCCCAATGACAACAATAGAATATTACCGACGGTTATTGCTGCAAATAGTTCATTGATGAGCCGGGTACAGGAAAAGGTTTTGCCAGGAAGCCGTGGTAAATTTTTGTGGAGCGTTACATTGTACAGCTTGCTCCTCCTGGTTCTAATTTTAATCTCCTTTTTATTTTTCAAAAGGAAGAGAAGACGATAACCCGGCGTTAAACAACATTTCAGGAACTCACCTTTTTCGATTGGCATAAATAAACATGACGGACATATATTTGCAGCACAATGAAATACTCCGGTAAACTCCATTTTCTGCTTAAAGTTTGCATCCTGATCCCTGGAATTCTTTTCTTTCAAAGCAATATATTCGGTCAATCCACTGTTGCAGGAAAAATCGTGGATTCGATTTCAGAAAAGCCATTGCCGGCAACAACTATTCAGCTCTATGAATCCGGATCAAAAAAATGGATCAAAGGAAGCACCGCATCCGATGATGGAAACTTTACGGTGCAATTGCCTTACGGGCATTACTTTGGGGTGATTGAGCACACGGGATATATTTCGTTCACGACTCGGCAATTTGTTCTGTCAACTTCTCAACCAGTAATCAATCTTGGCGCCATACGGCTCGTTTCCACTGCAACAATACTTAGTGAAGTAACAGTGCAGGTAGAAAAAAGCTTCATGCAACTTGAACTCGATAAAAGAATTTTTACCGTTGGCAAAGATCTTGCGAATGCGGGTGGTTCAGCATCGGATATCCTTACAAACATTCCATCAGTGTCAGTTGATGGCGAAGGAAATGTAAAGCTTCGTGGCAGCGACAATGTTCGCATTCTTATTGATGGAAAACCGTCTGGTTTGGTCAGCATCAAGGGATCGGGTGGCTTGCAGCAGCTACAGGCTGGTCTTGTAGACAAGGTGGAAATCATTACCAATCCATCGGCACGCTATGAAGCCGAAGGCAATGCAGGAATCATCAATATCATTTTGAAGAAAGATAAGAGGCAGGGCTTTAATGGTTCGGTTGAGCTTATTGCCGGATATTACACTAACTATGGTTCTGCGGTTAATTTGAATTACCGGCACAAGAAAGTGAACTTTTTTATCAATGCAGGAATTGGGTACCGTGACTTACCCGGCTCAGGATCTTTGTACCAGGAAGTTTACGGCCCCGACACAACTTTTATTTTACAACAAAATAACAACAGCAGCATTAAAGGTTTAAATACAAATATCAGGGGCGGGCTGGATTACTATTTTACAGAAAAAAATGTACTGACTGCTTCATACCTGTTTCGACGCAGCGATGCAACGCGGATTACTGACATCCGGTACGAAGACTACCTGTTCAACCTTTCTAATTACCAGGGGCTTACTACGCGCCATCAATACGAAAAGGAACAGGAACCAAATTCAGAGTATACGCTTAATTATAAAAAAACCTTTGACAAGAAAAATCATGAGCTTTCGGCAACAGTTAAATACATAGACAACTGGGAAAGTTCCCGGCAAGAGTTCACCCAGTTTTATTTTAATCCCTCCGGGCATGAGGATCCTGACAAAGCTGTGATACAAAAATCGCCGAATGATGAGTATGAAAAGCATTGGCTGTTCCAGGTAGATTATGTGCAGCCATTGGGTGAATTTGGAAAATTTGAAACGGGATTACGCAGCAGTTTCCGTGACATGACGAATGATTTTTTAGTTGCCGAGAAAAATGATGCAGGCGATTATATTCCATTGCCGGGACTTGATAACGTCTTTTTTTATAATGAAAATATTCACGCAGCCTACGGCATTTTAGCAAATAAAAGTAAGAAGATATCTTACCAGGCGGGTCTTCGGGCGGAATGGACAGATGTAGAAACTATTTTACAAAAGACGAATGAAATAAATCCGAGAAATTATTTTAATTTCTTCCCCAGTGCACATTTTACCTACGAGATTACCGAAAATAATAGCATGCAGGTAAGCTATAGCAGAAGAGTCCGTCGTCCGTTTTATAATGACCTGAGTCCGTATATGACTTATTCAGATAGCAGAAATTTTTTCAGCGGTAATCCTGACCTTGATCCTGAGTTCAGCAATGTAGGAGAGATTGGTGATCTCATTAATTTTGAAAAGGGTTCTTTGTATTCAGGTATTTACTACAGAAGCACTAAAGGAAAAATTGATCGCATCAGGCGGGTGGATGACGATGGAAATTCGAGAACACTTCCGGAAAATCTCAATAGTGAAAAAGCATGGGGCGCTGAGTTTACCGGCTCCTGGAATGCCACTCCCTGGTGGAAGTTAGACATGAATGCGAACCTGTTTCACGCTTCAATTGATGGAAGCAATATTCTTGCTTATTATAAAGTATCTACTTTCAGTTGGTTTGCAAGACAAACTTCCCGATTCACTCTCCCTCACGCTATGGAAATGCAGTTGCGTGGTAATTATGAGGCGGCGCAAAAAACAGCACAGGGAAGGAATAAGGCAGTTTACTACATTGATTTTTCAATGAACAAAGATGTATTGAAAGGAAATGGCACCATCAACCTGAACGTTCTCGATATTTTCAATACAAGGAAAAACAGGAGCACCAGCACCGGCCCGAATTTTTTTACCGAAAGCAATTCACAATACAGGCGCAGGCAGATAAATCTGACATTTAATTATCGCATCAAACAAAGTAAGCTAACACCGAAGAAGGGAGAGGGTGAGGAATGAGTAAGATTGAAACATCCTCCTTACAATCAACCAGATTTTTTAAGTTTAAAAAATTCTGTCCCCGCGAAGCGATAAAGAAGCAATTTCGAGATATTGTTATTTTTAAATCATGGCAAACGAATACCTGCGGTCTCAATTTCTGTTAGATCCTTCAATCACTTATTTAAACTTTGGTTCTTTCGGTGCATGCCCGAAACCTATTTTTGAAGATTATCAAAAATGGCAGCTCGAACTTGAGAAAGAGCCCGTTCAATTTATAACGGTGAATAGCGTCGGCTATTTAAAAGAATCACGTGAAGCGTTGGCAACATACATTCACTGCAATGCAGAAGATATCGTATATGTTACCAATCCTTCTTACGGAATAAATATCATAGCCAAAAGTTTCCAATTGAAGGAAGGAGATGAGATCCTCGGCACCAACCTCGAATATGGAGCACTTGACCGCACGTGGGACTATTATTGCAACAAAGCCGGAGCTAAATATGTGAGGCAGGAAATATCACTTCCACTCGTTTCCAAAGAGCAATTTTTAGAAGACTTTTTCAAAGGTGTAACCAGTAAAACGAAGGCCATTTTTATAAGTCACATCACGAGTGCAACTGCATTAATTTTTCCAGCAAAAGAAATTTGTGAAATCGCTAAAGAAAAGGGATTGTTCACCATTGTGGATGGCGCACACGTTCCCGGTCAGATACCGTTGAATATTGAAGAATTAAATCCTGATGTGTACACAGGGGCCTGTCATAAATGGATGTGCGCTCCAAAGGGATGCTCATTTTTATATGTAAAAAAAGAGTGGCAACATTTGTTTGATCCACTAATCATAAGTTGGGGATACGAAAGCCCTTTCGTTTCTGATTCTCAATTCCAGGACTACCATCATTTGCAGGGAACGAGGGATTACTCAGCATTTCTGACTGTTCCCAAAGTCATTCAATTTTTAGATGAAAACAACTGGGCCGATGCGACCGCGGATTGCAGGAGAATTGCACATTCAAATTATGAACGCTTTTGTGATTTGTTGGGATCAAAACCACTTTGTCCTATTCGCGATGAGTTCCTTGGACAAATGTGTAGTATCCCAATTTCAACTTCTCAGCCTCAGCAACTTCAGAGGCTTCTTTTTGAAAAATACGATATTGAAATTCCCGTCATGATGCAGGACGGGCTTTCATTTATCAGGTATTCCATACAGGTCTTTAACACACAGCAGGATTTAGATAAATTGTACAATGCACTGAAGGAAATTGTCGCGGGAAATGAATTAATCCATGTTTAGCAATCCCGATGATAAAAGATTCTGAACGACATTCATTAAATAGTTTTGCAATATTTTAATCAACTAAATAATGCCGGGAGAACTAGTCAGGTATAATCTCCAATTCTATTATCCTTGAAAACCGTTGATTTTAAACGGCTTGTTTTTTGTAAATTACGGGTGGTCATTTTTAATAACTGTGCATCTTTTAAGTATTTCCATGAAGGCAACTATTCTTTTTATTTTGCTAATTGCTTTGATGCCATTCGGAGGCCGTTGTCAGACGGTTCTATCGATCGACATCAGTGGCGGCATTAATCCTTCATCAGCAGAATTTATTCATGCAAGTATTCAAAGAGCTGCGAGGGAAAAAGCAGAATGCCTGGTAATACATCTCAACACGCCCGGTGGTCTGCTAACTTCCACAAGAGAAATTGTCACAAATATTCTTCAGTCTGAAGTACCGGTGGTTGTGTACATCTACCCCGATGGGGCACATGCCGGATCGGCGGGTGTCTTCATCACCATGGCCGCCCATATCGCTGCAATGGCTCCGGGAACAAATATTGGCGCAGCTCATCCTGTGTCTTTGCAGGCAAAGATGGACTCTACGATGAATGAAAAAGTGATGAACGACGCCGCAGCATTTATCAAAACAATCGCCACGAAAAGAAACCGGAATGTTGAATGGGCAGAAGACGCTGTGAGGAACAGCGTGGCGATTACTGAAAGGGAGGCGCTCGAAAAAAACGTCATCGACCTCATTGCCCTGAATGATGCGGTGCTTCTCAATGAGATTGATGGGAAAACAGTGCAACTCAATAGCGGATCAAAAACATTAAATACGAAGAGCGCCAAAGTCGAA
>JBBSPT010000106.1:0-8298 GCA_038258515.1 Chitinophagales bacterium
AAAATTTCAAAACAATTAAAACCAACACTAAATGGACACTACTATCGATCGCAAACAATTATTTCTTGCCAGCCGCATTGCCCTTATTTTAACGGCGATGACCTTCGCATTCAGGGCCTCTCTTGAAGGTATCTGGAGTTCCGAATTTCATCTTACAAAGGAACAGCTTGGCTGGATATTCAGTCCCGCATTTTGGGGCTTTACACTTGCAATGATCTTCGGCGGCCCGCTTTGCGACATTATTGGAATGAAGCGACTGTTAGTACTGGCGTTGATCGGGCATGTTGCAGGAATTGTAATGTACCTCGTTGCAAAGGATGCAACAATGCTTTTCATAGGGACGGTTTTTATTGGTGTTGGTAATGGGATGGTAGAAGCTGCCTGTAATCCTCTGACCGTGACTTTATATCCTCAAAACAAAACTACCATGCTGAATCGGTTTCACGTTTGGTTTCCCGGAGGAATTGTTTTAGGAGGATTACTTTCCTATTTCATGATAGACAAGATGCAAATCGACTGGCGTATATTAATTGCCACTCTTTTTATTCCGGCTATCATTTATGGCTATATGTTTTTGAAATTGAAATTTCCGCAAACAGAAAGAGTCACCAGCGGCGTCAGCACCAAACAAATGTTTTCCGCTTGTTTGAAACCGCTGTTCATTGTCATGGTCGTTTGCATGTTTATGACCGGGGCAACCGAACTCGGAACGAATACCTGGATCGTTGCTTTGTTGCAGGGAGCTAATGTGTCAGGAATATTGATTCTTGTATTCATCAATGGGTTAATGGCAATAGGGCGTTCGTTCGCGGGACCGGTAGTGCATCGCCTGAACCCCAATGGAATGTTGATCTTATCCTCACTTTTCGCAGGCATAGGTCTTATCCTGTTGAGTGTTGTGAGTGGCCCTGCAGCGTTCGGAGCGGCATTTGTTTTCGCCGTGGGTGTGTGTTTCTTTTGGCCAACTATGTTAGGGTTTGTTTCTGAATATTTGCCGGATACCGGTGCGCTTGGACTTTCGATCATGGGCGGAGCAGGAATGTTTTCCACAGCGATTATCGTTCCAATAATGGGACACTGGTATGATAGTTTCAGGGCTGATTCCCTTGCCAGTGGCGCTACAGCGGCAGTCGCCGATGCATTTGCTGGATCAAGCACTTTCTTGAAAGTTGCAATCATGCCGGCAATTTTGCTGGTGGTGTTTACAATTATTTATTTCAACCGCAAAGCATTTTATAAAAAACACAAAGACGACCGGGAAGCAGCAGCAAGAGGCGCGGCAGAAGCGATAGCTTAGTATAGTTCTAAAACTAAAATAATAATGCGATTCAAATTTTTATTTTGAGTCGCATTATTATGTTTGGAATATTGTTCATGGCTTATTTCTCCCAACAACTATTTCATCATTGCGGGTCGATGAATTTGTTTCATCAATGTACTATCCCAGTTACCGGTCACTTTTACTTGTGCAAGTGCACCGTACATAAAGGACTCGATGAGATTATGGTTAACGAGTACATAGGTTCCTGGCTCACGGAATTTGTACAGTGCAGCAGCAGCAGATCCACCAGGAACTGCCCATGTTTCAAAATCTACTAAGGGTCTGTTTCTAAATTTTCCTCCGGGCCAGTAAAGATCTGCATGCCCGCCAATCAGGTGGATACGCGTATCCCTGTTAGCCTGCGAAGTGATGAATAAAACGTTGTCTCCAACCTGGGCCTTTAATGCATTGGGGCCTAATAATGCACCTTCTTTTCCATTGAATACAATATTGGTAGGCATCAGCGTCTTTACGGCATCCGACATTTCCTGGATACTTTGCTGTGGCGTTGCAATATTTTTGATCTTTCCATTTTCATCTTTGGGTAAATAAAAATCCTGCTCTGCGATGTAATATGCCCTGTCGAATTTTACCGGATCTCCATTCTCATCGCTCAACCCTTCTCTCGGAAGCACCATTATCGCCCCATTCATTCCCGAAAGAACATGAATGGGAACCATCTTCCCACCTGGTGCACAATGGTAAACAAAGACACCGGGCCTCGTACACCGGAACCTGAACGTAACTTCTTCCCCCGGATTTACGAGGGAGATATCACCCCCTCCCATTGCGCCGGTCGATGCATGGAAATCTATATTGTGTGTCTGAGTATTGGTAGCAGGGTTTTTTAATGTGAGTTCTATAAAATCGTTTTGATGAGCGACAATCATTGGACCGGGTATCGTTCCGTTGAAAGTAAAGGCCCATATTGAATCACCGGGCGCGACTTCCATTTTTTTCTCCTCGACATTGAAGGTAACCTTTATCACCTTTGGATCTCCATTGGCTACCTGGTCAAATTTTGGAAGCATTGGTGGAGGAACCATAACCTGGATTTCACGCTTCAGGTCGTCCCCATCTCCTGTATATTTTTCATTCAATACTGAAGCGCCCTTTTGCCTGCAAGAAGCAAATAAAAAAATAAAGATTACAAGCATTAAAGTTTGCATCATCCCGGAAATACTTCCGGGAAAGTTTTGTACCATCTTTTTCATTGTATCGTTTTTGATAATTGGGAAGAGAAAGAAACTGTAGAAATAAAATTACGGTGTCATACAAGGCGCAAAAATCTTACCACATAGACTTTTCGGAAAAGATCATTTGCTCAGGTATTGTTTCGATCAAACTGTTCATTGAGTTTTCTCACTAATCTTTCCGGCTTCCTGCAAAAACACTTTTCAGTTTATAACAAATGACGAAGATCGATATTGCGCAAGCATTTGAGGCTGCCGAAGAACATAAATGAGTATGATTGAAATCATAAAATAAAATTCAGGAAGCGATCATTTTTGAAGAAATTATTTTATTAAAACTTTAATTCTATGATCAAGATTTTTTCAGTGTCAATACTCTTCTCGTGTCTCGTTCTCGCAGGATGCGACAGCAGTACACAGGAACAAAACGATGCGGGTTCAGAAGCGGCAGCGGCTACAAACAATGTCGGTCAGTCAGGTGTAAAAGATGACCAGTCTCAAAAAAATGTTGTACAGGTCGCCGTTGGAAGTAAAGACCACACAACGCTTGTAAAGGCTGTACAGGCCGCCGGACTTGTAGATGCATTAAGCAATGCAGGACCCTTTACGGTATTCGCCCCTACCAATGCAGCTTTTGATAAACTGCCTGCCGGTACGGTTGAAGATCTTCTTAAGCCCGAGAACAAAGACAAGCTCACGGATATATTGCAGTATCACGTGTCGTTGGGTGTTTTCAAAAAGGAGAATTTGACAGACGGGCAGGTGATTGGCCAGGTAAACGGCGGCAACATCACGATAAAAAAAGATGGCGATAAAATTATGGTAAACGATGCGCTGATAACCGGATCTGTGCCAGCTTCTAATGGAATCGTGTATGTGATCGACGGCGTACTATTGCCACCCGCTCAATAAAAAACTTTGGAATATTAACCACTTTGCCGGTGATCCGCCAGGGATAAATGCAGAATTTCTACAAATCTTTCGTATTGAATTTCCTGGTGGAATACCACACCGGAATTATAATCCAGAGTAAAAGGGTGACGGTGGAAAATATCATTCCCGGAAAAGTACCGAAAAAGTCTTTAAACACCGCCCCCGTGTAACCCATCATTGCAGATACATCCAACTGGAGTAAAATAACGATGCGGCTGAGATCTATCGGGTTTAGTGCACTTAATCCTATCATCGGCTTTTCCATAGGATAATCAGCGAACTGAAAAAGAATAAACAATACCAGCCCGTCAAACAACAAAGAAAAGTACAGCCACAGCATGATTGCTGCACCAATGCCCTTCGCCTTATCTCTTGTTTTTACTGTTGCGAGCATTGCGATTGATACGAAAATTATCGTAAGCAATATTCCGGTAACAATCATGGTAATCCCTATACTGTTTGCCTGGTACAGTAGAACAGGAATACCGGCTGCAATAAAAAATGCGATTGACAACGAGATCGACAATCCGGCAAACAAACTGAGCCAGATGGATTTTCTTTTTAATGGCTGGCTCACAAGCAACTCAATAAATTCCGCACTGTTGTAAATATAAATCGTGGAGAAGATGATACTCACCAATGGCACAATGATTAAGATTATATTCAAAAGACTCAACAGTCCTTTACTGCTGTTGTCTTCAAGACTGAAAACACTCAGCGAAGCAACCAGCAAAAAAATCGTATATACCAGCACTATCTTATTTCGCAAAATGTCGCTGATAACGTATTTAATTATTTTTTTCATTTCTATATTCTTGTCATGACGTGAGCAATCGCTTTGGATAATTTTGTTTCGCCCGTATCGTCCCGTAAAGCTTGTATACTTTTGTGAAAAATTAATTTTCCCTCCTGCATATAAATCACTCTCGTAACAAGGTCATCCAACTCGCTTAGCACATGAGAAGTGATGAGGACGAGCTTACCCTTTTCTTTTTCCAAAGTAATTTTTTCCTTCAAAATCTCTGAAGCTACGGGGTCGAGACCGGCAGTTGGCTCATCCAGAATCAGCACCTGCGGATCAAACATGAAAGCGAGTGCAGCGCTCACTTTTTGTCGCGTGCCTCCCGAAAGCGTTCTCATTCGTTTACTGAAAAGATTCTGCAATCCAAAGGCTGCTACCAGGTCGTCATCCATTCTTGTGCTGTTGTTCCTGATATCTTTCATCATATCAAGTACCTGACCGATAGTCATATTATCAGGATAGCGCCCGATTTGCGGCATGTAACCAATTTCCTCCCGGTATTTCCATTGGCGAAGAATATTACTTTCTTTAAAAGAAATGAATCCACTATCAGGAACCACCATTCCCAATATGCATTTTATAAGCGTTGTTTTACCACTACCGTTCGGGCCGATTAACGCAATGCATTCACCCTTGCTGCAGGTGGTAGAAACATTATCCAGGGCTTTCAGTTTACCAAAAGATTTACTCACATTGCTTGCAATAATCATATCGTCCGGTTTCAAATTTTTCACAGTACGAAATAAAATCTTCTACTGAAATTTAAAATGCCTTTTTCATCAGAGGCGCATCGTCTTTCAAATTCTCGGGAGTAAGCGTTGGAAGTATCTTTTCTGTTTTATCCAACAACGATGTAATAAAACTCCTGAACAGGATCATCGCCGGCGGATACTTTTCTACAATCATCGAATACATACTTACAGGTCTGTAGGGGATATCTCCTATGCCGTCTTTATTAAGATCGTAGCCTTCGTACTTATCCCAATAATTATGCTTGAAAGTATTTTGGACCAGGGATCCGTTTGTACCAACATCGAATGTATTTCCAATAAAATTGTTTCCTTCTAAAATAACATCCGACGAGCTCGCCTGGATTTTTAATGCCCAGCCATTATTTACAAAGGCATTGTACTTCATGATAAAACGGCTGGCTCCTTCCATAAAAATAGCGCTGGTATTTTTTGAGAAATAATTCCCTTGCATATAACCATCGGCAATTTCCTTGAGTAAGATTCCATGTGAAGCATCGCCCCAGTTTTCTTCAAAAAAATTACTGAACATTTTTATCCTGTTGGAAAACATGACGGAAACTCCCGATCCATTGTTCCTGAAAATATTAGCGACATAGATATCATCATTCGAAAACATGAAATGTAGTCCGTAACGGATATTATTTACAGAAGTATTCCGCCAGATAACAGAATTATTTACAAACTCAAAATAAATGCCGTCGCGATGTCCCGTGATCTTGTTATTGATGATTTTCAGGCTATCGCTTTTCCAGCAATGAATGCCGTTGCCGCTTTGCTGTTCTTCGATTTCTTTTGCAGTAAGAATGTTATTTTCGATCGTGCAGTGAGCACCGGATTGTATGTAAATACCAAAAAATGTATCCTCAAGTATATTATTCTTAATGATGACGTCTCTTCGCTCATAAATTTTTATTCCACTTATATCGTCGAGACTTGAAATGCCAGAGTGAATTAATTTGAAACCGTCTACGGTCACGCCGTTCGCCCTTACAGAAATAATTTGATACTTTTTTTCTCCGTCCAGTACCGGATAATCAATGCCCTTCAAAACAATACTCTTATTGATGACAAGGTTCTTTTCGTTGTAATGGCCCGGATCAACAAGTACAGTATCTCCATCGACAGAAGCGTTGACGGCTGCAGTTATTGTTTTGTACTCACGGCTGGCACCTGCCTGAATAGTGCGTCCATACACGCAGGCAGACATTGCGATCAATATGACAACGCTCAAAAGTTTCACTTCTGCATATCCTCCCAGCTAATTTTATTTCCATAAAATTGCGGCAGCATTTTCTGCAAACTATCCTCGCTGCTGAAGGCAGCAATGTTTCCATTCATGGGACTTCGGAAATTAGGGCTTTGTAAAAAAACGGACTCTTTGACGTTTATTAAATCATGCGGACTCGTAAAATCGACAAAATAAATTTCCGCGATTTCGTCTTTTGAAATTTTATCTTCATTAAGAAATGCTACGATACAATGTTCGTCATCGAACTTATATACCTTGCTTTTTTTCGTGACTACTTCCGCGCCAAACCGCTTATCACTGATGGTCATTTTACAATAATCACAGTTGTCTTTCCCAATCCTAATTGCCATAGGGCCGGTATTGCAACTGCTGAGCATTGTAGTCATCAGTCCAATCAATAACAACGGTGGAACGGCAACTTTCCGCACGGTCCTGCTACTTCTTCTCCATTCGTACACTACTACAAAAAGCAGTATAGCGCCCACCCCCACAAAGATCCATCCCCCCAAATCTGGCATTGAATAGGCTCCAAAATTCAGTAGCTGTTTAAAACCAATCAGCGGAGGCTGGTAAGCCATTCCGGGAACAATGATTGCGGCATTCGGGTCCAGGTTGTGGCCATAGTCATATTCCCATTTCCAAAAATCAATCATAGCAATAACCCCAAAAGCAATAAACAAAGCAAGAAGGATATAAGTCCACTTTCTCCTTGCAACTATAGCAGTAACGAGAAAAAGAACAGCGAAAAACACAATAATCCCAGGAAGAATTTTAAACTCCGGAAAATCTTCCACATGCAGGGTTTTCATCCCGATGTAGTGATTAAGACCATTGATTATATCCACGTTACCAGCCAGCTTATCTGCGTAGATCAACATTCTCAAACCCTCCGGGTATTGCGGAGCATCCAGATCGATCCGCCACATGGGAACAAATAAAACGACGAGCAAGGCGAGGCCGCAGATTATCAGCAGAATCCTGCTGACAGAATTGATTTTATTATTTTTCATCCAACTATTTTTAATAAAAAAGAGAGATGCAAAATTTCAGTCAGCATGCTGAGCAACATCTTGCATCTCTCCTTGTAAGATATTATCTGTTAAACAGATCTACTTGCCAGCAGTACTATCATTCGCAGGCATATTTGTTCCTGTGCTAAAACTAATTGGTACGCTGCTTCCCGCAGGTGACACCCGCACATATCCCGACATTTCCTGGTGTAAAGCACTACAAAAATCAGTGCAGTAGATTGGGACAATTCCGACTTTATCCGGTACCCATTTCAAGGTAGTTGTTTCACCTGGCATCACCAACAGTTCGGCATTCAGAGCGCCTTTTACCGCGAAACCATGAGGTACATCCCAATCCTGCTCAATATTCGTAGCATGGAAATAAACCTCGTCTCCTAACTTAATGCCTTCAATATTGTCAGGCGTGATATGTGAGCGGATCAGGGTGAGATACACATCCACTCTTTTACCATTCCTTACTACTTTGGTTGCACCTTCTCCTTTCGAGACATATGGGTTTTCATTTTCTTCAATTTTGAAAAACTTAACCGATTTATCCCGGATCACATCCGCACGAACGGCCTGTGCATAATGCGGTTCACCAATAGTAGGATAATCTAAAATCAATTGCATTTTATCGCCGCTGATGTCGTACAATTGTGCACTCTGAGAAAGCTCAGGACCGGTGGGCAAAAAGCGGTCTTTTGTTATTTTATTGTATGCAACCAAATATTTCCCGTTGGGCTTTTTTGTATCTCCGCCCGGTACCATCAGGTGACCGACTGAGTAGTAAGTTGGAACTCTGTCCACCACTGATAAATCACTTAATTTCCATTTTACAACCTCACTTGATACAAACATAGAAGTATAAGCATTCCCTCTTTCATCAAACTCGGTATGCAATGGCCCAAGACCCGGTTTCTTAACTTCACCATGCAATGCAGCTTCATACTTGATCACCGGAATGCCGCTGTATTCGCCTTCAAAATTCTTATCAGCTATGGCTTTTTGAATTTTATCAAAACTGAAAACGGGTAT
>JBBSPT010000107.1:0-8280 GCA_038258515.1 Chitinophagales bacterium
GTGGGCTCCGTCATCGGCATTAAAAAAGACAATGTTTCCTACCTTGGCAAAATATTCCGGACCAGAGCGGCTGCTGCCGGGATTAATGTCTTTGAGCACAGCAGGTGTTTGGCCAAAGACGATCAATGTATTAAATGTGCATATCAGAAGGATGTAAAGCTTTGTCATGATAAAATGATTTGAGGGTTATAGAAATCGGAGGCACCATAACCTCCCAATTATTTTATACCTGCCAGGTAATACATTTTTTGCTGAATGCTGATTTAAAATTTAAACTTGGGTTTTTGCAATGGAGTGGTTGGATGAAAGAAAAATTCTGAAACTGCAATTTGCATGTTCACATCATGACTATTTTGAATGAATATGAATTCAAAATTATTTTACCAGCAAAGAAGTTCCCTTATTCTTTAGGGTAGTTCTTTTGAAAGTTGGTAACAAATATTGATTAAGGATTATCGTGATAAGTTCTCAGGTAAAAATTTATTTCTTCATCAACTCCCTCAACCTTACAATCGCAGAAGTCCTGGAGTCAGCATCTAATTTGAGATAGGAATTATTTATGTGCTTTTTAATTGTGTTGATAGAAACAAAAAGCTCCTCCGCTATTTGCTGGTTTGTTTTTCCATCGTAGATCAGCTTTAATACATCAAACTCGCGATCGCTTAACGGGCTTAACAGGTGTTTATTTATTTTTTCTGAACTAATATCGGGGTAGCCTACTTTATTAGCCTGGGCGAAATTCGATATGGCAATTTCGAGCGTTGCTAAAATTGTTTTTTCATTAAACGGTTTTACAATGTAGCCCCAGGGCTTTACCAGCTTTGCTTGTTCAATCGTTTTCCTGTCAGCATAGGATGTAAGAAACACAAACGGCAATGTGTATTTGGTGTTAATCAGGTGTGCAATATCTATTCCATTCATTTTACTTTCGAGATTGATATCCAGAACAACTGCATCAGCAGAATTCTTTTCAAGGAAGTCTATTGCTTCATCATCATCATAGGCAATACCACAAACATTAAAATCATTGTTATTGAGATAGTGCGCAATATTTTCTGCTATCACCGGTTCATCTTCCACTATCAATACCCGTATTTCACTCATACAATCGGTTTGAATATTTTCATGCAAGCTTTATTTTTTTTATGTGCAACATGATGCAGGCGCCATCATCATTATACACTTCCAGCCTGGCCTTCAGCTTTTGAGCAAATGCTTTTATAAGTTTGTATCCAAATGATTGAGACTTGAAAACATCCATTCCCTTCGGAAAGCCTATTCCGTTGTCCTTTACTTTTAAAAGCATTTCATCGCCATTTTTTTTGAGCGCTATTTGTAATATTCCCGCGGTGCCATTGTTGAAAGCATACTTAAGTGAATTGCTTATTAGCTCATTCAATACAAGACCAATTGGTATCACTACATCTACATCTAACAAGACCGGATCAACATCTGTCTCCAGCGAAATTTCATGTTCTCCGGAATTATAAGATTGAAACAGGCTTTCTACAAGTTTATTGATGTAATCTTTCATCTCAATCCCTAAAAGCTTTTCTTCCTTGTAAAAGTTCTGATGAATAAGCGCCATACTGTAAACCCTGTTCCTGCTTTCTTTAATCGCCTCCGATGCCTGCTTGTCTTTTATTGTAAGTGATTGCAAATCCAAAAGACTGGAAATAACCTGCAGGTTGTTTTTTACACGGTGGTGAATCTCTCTCATCAACATTTGCAAATCGTCAGCCTGTTTTTGGATGAGCATATTCTTAGACCTTTGTTTGCGATACATCAGTGAAATTGTTACCCCGCTAATCAGAATTAGCAATGTTCCCAGGGTCAATTGCCAGCGTATCTTTTTTTCTTTTGCCAGCTCATTTCCTTTCAAAATATTTTCACGTGATAAAGCTGCCTGCAATTTTTTCTCACTTGTCAATTGTGATTTCCTAAGCTTATTTTCCTGGGCTAATAGCTTACTATAGTTCTTCTCCTTATTCACAACAGAATCTTTTAGAAAATTTTCCCGCATCAGCGCTTCCTTTAAATCTGTCTCGGTTTCAAGCCTCGTAGCAATTAGTTCATTTTCCACACTTAATAACTTGATATCCTTTTCTTTCTTTTCAGTTTCATACTTTGTTTCGAGGTCAAGCAACGTTTCTCTTTGTTGTAAATGCAAGATGCTGTCACGCAATGCAAACAATTTATCTGCCTCAGCCAAGGCTTCGGTATCATGCCCGGTTTTTTTCAATAGCTTATACAACAAGTTTGAGACGACATACTGATTATTTAACTCTGTTTCGTTTTGCAGCAACGCATTGCTCTCACGAACACAATTAAGCGCATCAGAAAGCCGTCCGTTTTCGTCATAAACTTCAGCCATATAAACGCTTGCCAACGCAGCATTGGAGAAAGACTTTACTTTTATCAACTCAGCTTTTACAATTTCAAGGAACTTAATTTTTTCATCAAAGGATTTGGATTGCCAGTTACCGAAAAACATATTGTGCACCGGATCGGTGGTATAATTCCTTTTGCCTGATCGCATGAATTTTGCTTGCTCGTTTAATAGTTCCGCATACCTTTCTGCTTTTCCCCATGTGAAATAGAAATTAGAAAACCGGTACAGCATGATGCCGTAATCCATTCGAATGCCATTAGACCGGGTAAGATCATAGGCCTTGCGAAAATATTTTTCGGCCTCCTCATAAGCGTTTGTCTGCTGAAACATAAGCGCTATCTGTGCATTTACCACCCAATTCTTATATGGATTTTCACTGTTGTTTAATTCTTCGGCACGGTGATAAAAATGGAGAGCAGAGTCAATTTTGTGCAGCTTGCCATATGCCATTCCATGAAAGACTAAGTATTTCATCCGAAGATCATAAATTGATTTTTTATGCAAATGTGGCGATGCAGATTGCAAGGCTGAAAGCCCGTCTGCAGGTCGTTCTCCCAGGATATATGAATTGGCGATAGAAAGATGAAACTTACTGATAAGCCCTTCATCGCCAGTTTTTTCAGCGAAAGGAATAGCTTTTAAAAATAGAAGCGCAGCACTGTCAAAATCTGATCGCACAAACTTTTTCATGGCGAAATAATAGAGCGTATCTGCTTTTTGCCTGTCGGTTTGTAATCCTGCAATTATCGCATCAACCTCTTGCGCAGTTGCAACGTTGGTGAGAATAAAACCCAACAGCAATAATGAGAAAGCCAGCTTTATGCAAAGTCTGTTCATCACTAAATTTACTTTTATTTACAGAATATCTTCGGGCTAAATTCAAGCGAAACCGTTTGCTCACTTAACTTTGAAACATGTTGAACAAAACAGATAAAAAAGTATTGAGCCATGGACAAACAAATAGTTTTCGAAACACCGGCATAAAGTTCGACTATAGAATTTTGTACTAGTTACCCTTACAGGTAGTTTTTTAAGAACTATTTCACCACGTTTTGACCGGGAATTCTTGTCAGAATTTGTAGTTAACTTCATCAATTTATTACCCGGACACTGCAAGATCTACTCGCGAACAATCCGTATGGAAAAAAAAGTTTTTTGTGAATTACGTTAGTGGTGAGTTTATCCATTAGGATTTAGAACGAAGACTTCATAATTATTTGTAGTTCGGCAAATCTTTTTTGATTCGGAATAGGATCTATTGGGAAACATTTCCTTGCGAACATGGTCGCTGTTAAGGTAAATTGCTTCAATCTCTCCCGCGAGCCTTTCAGCGAAATAGCTTTTACCGGAACCTGGTAAGCAAGAGACAAGCACGATCATATTTGAAGAATCCAAAGTCATTTCGTTAATGAGTAAAGCCCGCCCTTTTTAAATCATATGAACAATATCTGAAGCGCTGGTTGGGTAAGAAAAAATTGTCTTTTTTAAATCGCTGACTTTTACACCCGCATTCATTGCCACCGCAAAAACATTGATAACCTCATCTGCATGATTTCCTAAAAGATGTGCTCCAATAATTTGATCCGTCTCTTTATCCACAATTATCTTAAAACCCGAAGCAGGCTCATTCAACATGCGGGAAGAAAGCCATCCTGTTGTTTCCTTAAAACGCACACTATAGTTTAACTCCTGGTCTATTGCTTCCTGTTACGTCAGCCCGACCAGTGAGAGTGCCGGAATCGAAAACACATTCGACGGTACAAGACCATAGTTTATCTTCCTATGATTTCCATTTAATAAATTGTCCGTGACAACAATCGCTTCCTTTGTAGCAACCGGAGTTAGCGGTAATCCCTTGTCATTAGCATCTCCACAGGAGTAAACGCTTGCATTTGATACGCTTTGCATAAATTCATTTACGACGATTCCTTTTTTATCAAAGGAAACATTCATTTTTTCCAATCCCATGTCAATTACCTCTGCGCTTCGCCCGGCGTGTACTGCAAGGGAAGTTTTAAGAATAAGTTCTTTACCATTTTTCTCAGCAAGTACTTTTAAACCGCCGCCCTCCAGCATTATACTCTTTACTTCAGCATTTAAAATAATCTCGATTCCCATGGCTTCACTTGCCTTTAATAAAAGCTTCACAAGATCCGGATCAAATTTTCTTAATGGACTTTCATCACGGTGTACAACAGTGACTTTTGATCCGAAGCGTGACGCGATGTGAGCAAACTCAAAAGCTATGTATCCGCCACCAACAAACAAAATGTCTTTCGGTAATTCTTCTATGTCCATAAAAACAGTGCTATCGATCAATAAATCTTCGCCGGGTATAGAGAGTTTATTCGGAGCAGCTCCATTCGCAAATACAAATATTTTAGCAGACAAACCATGGTCATTCACCTGGGTGGTATTTTCATCAATAACTTTTGCCCGCCCATGATATGTTGAAATTCCCGCCTCTTTGTATTTGGAATACGATTCTCCTCACTTCGGTTCGATAAGACTTTTCTTAAATTGGATTAAATCTTTCCAGGATGATGATACAGTTGATGCAATGCCACGTCCCCGTAACTGATTATCCACCGACAATGCACGGGCCACTCCCACCAATACTTTTTTAGGCATGCAGCCTCTCAGGGGGCAAACCGCCAAACGGATGATAGTCGATGATCGCAACCTTTTTACCCGAGTCAACGCAACGGCTGGCGACATACCCTCCCGAAACGGAACCAACAACTATAGTATCAAATTTTTCCATTCTCATTGTTTGACATTTATCCCCAACAATCCTGCCATCTGCATCTTTTCCGGACACGCAATTAATCGCGCTTTTCTTCGCTGAAAACTTATCTAAACTATAGCGGGTGGCTTTTTAAGACAATCTATTTAGAGTCGCGCTCTCTTCCCGCAAAATGGCCTCGAACCAAAATCCCCGCCGCGCCAGAGATTATCATTAAAGGGATCCGTTGCATTTTCTCGTACCAAACTAACGTTGGAAAATCATTTATTTTGCATGATAAATTGCATATTTTGTATCGTTCAGCTTTCGTAATAGCTCCAATAACATTCGTTCAATAATTATAATGAGATATTGTATTCCTATTAATAAAATTCTTGTTCTTTTTCTTCTAATTGCAGCAAGCGCCTGTTCAGTAAAGAAGAAAAATACGTTACAGGGAAATAATGAGAAGACCAATATTCTTCCGGCATGGGCCTTAGGCGGCTTTGTCCGTCAGGCTTCTAATCCTATAATCATAGCGGATTCTTCTTCCGAATTTATAGACCCGGTAACTGGGGAGCGTATTCGATGGGAATCCAATGACACCTTCAATCCTGGCGCGGTTGAAAAAGATGGTAAAATAGTTTTACTATATAGAGCCGAAGACAAATATGGCGTAAAGATCGGACGCAGGACTTCCCGCCTCGGTTATGCAATAAGCACAGATGGCATCAGTTTCAAAAAAAATGCAGCACCTGTATTATATCCCGCTGAAGATGACCAGAAAGAATACGAATGGCCTGGCGGTTGTGAAGATCCACGCGTTGCGGTTACAGAGGATAGTACCTACATAGTGATTTATACGCAATGGAACAGGGATGTTCCGAGGCTTGGTATTGCTTCGTCAAAAGATTTAATACATTGGGTAAAACATGGACCTATTTTTAAACATGCTACGAAAGGGATTTTGTTTAACACGGCAAATAAATCCGGATCTATCGTTACAAAGCTGGCAGGCGATAAATTGGTAATTGCGAAAGTGAATGGAAAATACCTGATGTATTGGGGAGAGAAAGGTGTGTACCTGGCAACGTCTGATAATTTATTTGACTGGGAGCCTCTAATCGGTGAAGATGGAAAACCTAAGCCTTTAATTTCTCCCAGGATTGGATTTTTTGATAGCGATCTTACAGAATGCGGGCCTCCTGCACTAATTACAGAAAAAGGGATTTTATTGTTATACAACGGTAAGAATAATGGATCAGGAAAAGGCGATAAGAGGTTCGTTGACGATTCTTATTCTGCAGGCCAGGTGCTATTTGACAAAAATAATCCTGAGAAAGTGATAGGAAGGCTTAATGTTCCTTTTCTTCGCCCCATGGAGGCCTTTGAAAAAAGTGGGCAATACATTCAGGGAACAGTTTTTATAGAGGGATTAGTACACTTCAGGCAAAAATGGTTTTTATATTATGGTTGTGCTGATTCAAAAGTCGCGGTAGCTGTTTATGATCCTCTAAATCCTACATCTCCTGATCCACTATTCGTTGATGTTCCGACAGGCTTTTTACCAAACAGACTTTCATCTGTAAAAGAAGCAACATCGAAAAATCCGATGCCAGCACAATTTTATTAAAGACAAGCAGAGCCAGCGTCTTTTTACAAAATCCAATTATTGAAAACAAACATTTTAGACCAATGCATTTTATAGAGTTGTATCAAATTACTATAATTTGCGAATGGACATCTTCAAGAATCAAAAAATATTCAGCATAAAATATTGCAGCGCACTATTTCATTTTCTCCAACTGCATTGTTATAAACTTTCCCAGCCTCTCATATCCTACCGCATTGGGATGCAGTCCATCTGAAAATAAAGACTCATCGATTTTCCCATCTTTACCGATCAAAAGATTCCGGGCATCGGCATAATTTATCTTCAACTTTGCCGCTACATTGACGAGCAATTTATTCAAGTCAACAACTTTGTCTTCGCTGTCTCTTCTCGGGAAAACCCCCATTAGTAAAATAGAAGACTTTGGCTGTCTTGCGCGGATGGCCTGGATTAAAAATTGCAATCCTGTCGCAATTTCTTCATTCGTATTTATGCCGATGTTGTTCGTGCCGATCATCAAGACAATTTGTTTTGGTGAAATGCTGTCGAGCTCGCCGTGGTAAACGCGCCACAGTACGTTCTCAACTCTATCCCAGCCATAACCCATATTCGTTGTCGTGCGTGGCGTAAAATATTTTTCCCATGAATCACTTCCCCTGTGAATTGGATCTTCAGGCTGGCCTCCCCAATAGTGGGTGATTGAGTTGCCAATGAGAACTAGTTTCGGTGGATGCAATTTATCATATCGCAGTACTTCATTGTGTCTTGATTCCCAATCGTAGAATTTTGCATCTCGCCTCTGGGTCAGCGGTATGGTAGTGGAAATAGATTCTTCAGCTTCACCAAGTATCGTTTTTATTTTCTTTTCATATGCATTCGCATAATGCATCATGCCGATATCGTTGGGATGTGTTCCGTCCACCGTAGACTCAATGTCCTGGTTGAAGGATTCTTTAGTCATGCGGTAAATATTTTTAATGCCGGCAGAAAGCAGCGAATCGAAAGTAGCTACAAAAGCCTTGTTCGTTGAGGTGTATTCATTTTTCTTTGAGGGATTAATCTCTCCGTCCGTGTAGCCGTCGTGGTCAGCCAGCAGGATCGGCGTGTGTGGTCTCTTACTTTGCAATTCTGCAATTGACGCGTCGATTCTCTTTCTTAATTCGCCCGTTGCATAATAATCGGGAGAGGTGAGATTTGGCAAACAATCCAGAACATACATTTCGGCATTCACTTCTGTCAGCAGGTCAATCATTTCTTTCTCCAATCTTCCGTTCCCCGAAAAGGCAAGGTTTATCACAGGCCTGTCTAATCTTCTTCCGAGTATGTTAGTCCATGCAAGCCCGGGTCTTGTTGCACATCCGCCCTGCGCAATAGATGTTCCGTAAACCACGATAGGCTTATCTGTGCGAACAGGAAGCGGCTTAAACATCGCTTGTTCCGGAACCGATATTTCCATCCATTTTACTGAATTGTACAGCGGCAGGTACAATGTGTATTCCCTGTTATCTACGTGCTGATCATTGGGTGATAAGTTTCTGAAATGATAAGTGA
>JBBSPT010000108.1:0-8275 GCA_038258515.1 Chitinophagales bacterium
AGATATAGCGATAATGAACTCACTGAGTTTAGAGAGCTTATCACAAGAAAGTTAGATACTGCCAAAAAAGAGCTTGGCTATTTGCAGGGACTCATTACCCGGAAAGATGAAATGGGTGGAGATGATACCGATAATCGCTATATGACCATGGAAGATGGAAGTTTGAGTATGGAGAGAGAGCAGCTAAGTCAAATGGCAAGCAGGCAAATAACTTTTATCGATCATCTTGAAAAAGCTATGATGCGCATCGAGAATAAGACCTATGGTATCTGCAGGGTTACTGGCAAACTTATCGACAAGGCGCGGCTTAGAGCAGTTCCTCATGCAACTTTATCGATTGAGGCAAAAATGGGAATTTCAAAATAATTTACAGTCTGCGGCGAAGGAAAAGTGTTTCTGTTCAGGTATTTGAAACGATCAGTTTTTATTGCAACATTCTGGAAAATTTATTTACCGGTTGTTCATTTTACTTCCTGCATGTTTACAAGCTTTTTGTAAAAACCATTCGTTTGCATCAGCGAATCGTGCGTTCCTCTTTCTACAATTATTCCTTTTTGCAACACGATGATCTCGTCTGCATGCCTCACAGTACTTAACCGGTGAGCTATTACAATACTTGTTCTGCTGATCATTAAGTGATTGATTGCATCCTGAACCAGCTTTTCACTTTCAGTATCGAGGGCGGAAGTTGCTTCATCTAAAATCAGGATCGGGGGATTTTTGATTAACGCCCGTGCGATGGTTGCCCGTTGCTTTTCGCCACCACTCAGCTTATTGCCACGTTCGCCGATATTTGTTTGGTACCCGTCTTCTTTTTGCATGATGAAATTATGAGCATTCGCTATTCTCGCAGCTTCTTCAATTTCATCTTCCGTCGCATCATTCTTGCTTAATGCGATATTATTTGCAATAGTATCATTAAAGAGTATTGGCTCCTGGGTTACAATGCCCATCTGGCTTCGAAGAGACTCAAGGGAATATTCCTTTATGTTAATCCCATCGATCAGCAACTCTCCCGATGTTACATCATGAAAACGCGGAATAAGATCTACCAGCGTGCTCTTACCGGCGCCAGATGAGCCTACCAGAGCAACAGTTTTTCCCTTCTCAATTTTCAAATTAATATCAGTCAGGATCCTTTTATCATCGTAGCTGAATGAAACATTTTTAAACTCAATAGTTTCCTGAAACTTCTCAAGGATTTTTGGATTTGTTACTTCAATAATGGAAACATTTTCGTGGAGTAAGCTTTCGATTCGCTCTACACTTGCAGAGCCTTTTCGAATATTATATGACGCAGACGACAGCGATTTTAATGGTTGAATTACTTGCGAAAAAATCACGATGTAAGCAAGAAAATCTCCCGGATCAAGAAAAGTGTTTCTTAATACTAATCTTCCTCCGTACCATAGTACACATACAACGGCTGCAATTCCGAGTGTTTCACTCACAGGCGAGGCCATGTCCCTTCGACGATTAGCTTTGTTCTTTATCACAAACAATTCTTCATTTTGCGAAGTGAATTTTGCAAATTGTTTTTTCTCTGCGTTGAAACCTTTTATTATCCGGATGCCTCCCAGTGTCTCGTCGATTGTCGAAAGGATGGCTCCCAGCTTTTCCTGTACACGCGTACTTTGCTTCTTCAGCGTTCGACCGATTCGGCCAATGATAAGTCCTGAAACAGGGAGAAATAACAATAGAAATAAGGTAAGTTGGGGACTTAAAACAATCATATAAACGAAAAACAAAATGATTGTAATTGGTTCCCTAAAAAGCGTTTCCAACAAATTTACAATCGAACTTTCCACGTCAGCCAGGTCATTGGTTAGCCTGCTCATGATATCTCCCTTTTTCTGATCATTGAAATAACCGATTGGAAGAGCCAGGATCTTTCTGAACATGTTCGTCCGCATATCGTTGATGATCGAGTTGCGGATAGGTGTCAAAAAATAAATAGAGAGATACAAAAAAATATTTTTCAGAATAATAGCGCTTAAAACAAGCACGCAGATTATGGCAAGGGCTTTTATCTCGCCGTTTGGCGTTTGCATTAATTGATAAAGCCAAACCTTAAAATGATTAATTGGATTGATCCTGGAGAAAAAATTGCTGTTTTCACTAACCGCTTCAAGGGTATTATTTTTTTTAAAAATCAATAACAGGAAAGGACTCAGCAGGCCCAAAGAGATAACAGCGAAGAGATTGGAAAGAACGTTAAAGCTGAAGTAAGCAAAAATTAATTTAGGATATTTGGAAACATAGCGGAAAATTACTTTTAAACTCTTCATCTAAAGGGTTGAAATTCAAATAAGCTGAATATTGGCAAAGTAACTAATTTTACAATCCCGGCAGATACCGGAAAAATAATTTTAGAATGACTGAAGGAAAAAGACAAAAGCAGGTAGCTGTTGAGATATCAAAAGTCCTTAACGAGATTTTCCTTAAAATGGGACTGAATATGCAGGAAGGAGGAATGATTTCCATCTCATCTGTGAAACTTACTCCGGACCTGTATGAAGCCAGGATATACCTGAGTATGTTCCAGGTAAAAGACCAGGATGTTGTATTGAAAAAATTTGAAGACCATAGCAGCGAAATACGTGGTGAACTTGGCAGGGAGATGCGGCATCAGTTGAGAAGCATTCCGCAACTTACCTTTTACCTGGATGATACTCTCGATTATGTATTCAAGATTGAAGAACTACTTGACAAGATAAAGAATGAAAAGCCCGGGGAATAGAAAAGTGATATCTCCCCCGAAATAACGATTTTAAACCTTCAAATCTTAACGCTCTAAATCTTGTATTTAAAATTTGCATGGAGATATTTTAAAGCAAAAAAAAGTACCAATGCCATTAATATTATTGCATGGGTCACTGCCGGGGTTATCGCGTTTTCTACCATGTGCCAGGTCTTGGTGTTGAGTGTTTTTAACGGCTTCGAAGGATTGGTGCAATCTCTGTATTCAAATTTTTATTCTGATATAAAAGTGGTTGCCGCCACAGGAAAAACTATTCGACTTTCTGCAGAACAAATCCGGCAAATATCCCGGCAAGGCAACGTGAGAGGAGTGTCTCTCGATATCGAAGAAAAAGCATTATTGCAAAGTGGAGAACAACAAACTGTTGTAATGTTAAAAGGGGTGGACAGGAATTATTCTGAGGTTTCAGGTGTTCCCCAAAACATGCTCCGTGGCACCTACGATGTAGGAACCCGGGAATTTCCAAAATTGGTCATGGGCTCTGGCATTGAATACGCCATGGGCGTTGGGGCTGAACAAAATCTTTTCCCGGTAACTGTATTTCTTCCAAAAAAAACATCCGGTGCCGGCGTGAACCCACTGTCAGCTTTAAGCGAAGGAAATGCTTATACATCCGGTAGCTTTGCCATTCAACAAGACTTCGACAATAAATATGTAATTACAAATTTGGGTTTCGTAAAGCAGCAGATGAATTTGGGACCCAATGAATACACAGCGTTGGAAGTCTCTTTGGAAAATCCGGCTGCTGCAAATACATTTCGCGAACACCTTCAAAAATTGCTTGGCGCCAAATACAAAGTGCTGACGAAATATCAGCAGAACATTAGTCTTTACAATTCCATGAGACTCGAGAAGTGGGTGATCTACGCCGTACTTACTTTGATTCTGATCATTGCAGCCTTCAACATGATTGGCGCATTAACAATGCTCGTCCTGGAAAAGCGAAAAGATATTAGCGTATTGCAGGCGTTGGGCGCTGATAAAAATTTAATTAAAAAAATATTTTTGAGCGAAGGATTGCTGTTGGCTGTGACCGGGGCAGGAATTGGTATTGGCCTGGCTTTGATCTTATGTTTCGTACAGGTAAAATTTAAATTGATCAAGCTGGCGGGAAGTTCCTTTCTTATAGATTATTTCCCGGTGAAACTTATTTTATCAGACTTCCTGTTAGTGATAGCCACAGCCCTGCTAATTTCCTTTATTGCTTCATGGTTTCCTGCGAAAAAAGCTTCCGAACAGCTTTTTAATTTAAAAACTTAAAACTTATTTTATCAAATTTGAAACGAGAAAGGTGTATGACTGCCTGAAGCGAAAATAATATGCGGTTATTATTTTGAAAAATGTTTTGAATTCTCGGAAAGAAATATAATTTTGCATTTCCAACTCTTAGGAATTAATCCTCCATATCATTTTTTCTCCGTCAATATCTTCTTAGAAAAGCAAAGCTTACAATAATTTTCATTTGATCTGGTAAACCACACCATTCCAAATATATTATTGCATCTGTTTTGATTTTGTTTCGAAGTACTTATTTCGTAAACACGATAGCGTTTTCTATAAATAATTATAGATCCTTCATCCTTCTTAAGGCTGCTTATCATCTCTCCACATAATCTGCGAAGACTGTAATGTCCATACTTATGGTAATCCATTCGTTTCACCACATTTATCACAGAAAAATTAACAGCTATGGACATTTTTACAATTAAAAAAACGCATCAAAAAAAATGGGGAAGGTTTTTTCTTTTCTCGCTTGCTATCTTTTTTACTTCATTATCTTCCCACGCCCAGGTAAGGAGTTACAGTCTTGTTTATTCAGATAATATTCAGGGCAATACAGCTATGTTTGGGAACACCCTGATGGCTATCGTGAATAATGGCAGCGTCAATCTCGCAAAAATGAACGGAAACAGCGCCGATGGCAACAGCACTTATGGAAATGATAACGAAAACGTACAGAACGTTGACGTTGACGGCAACACCGGGAACGGAAGTGTCACCCGTAACTCTTCTACGTCTGACCTCGTGCTACCCGCCGGAACAAACCTCATAAAATATGCACGGCTTTACTGGGGCGGACGCGTAAAGAATTCTGAATTTGACTTAACGGCAACCGCTAACAAAAGCATCAAGATTAGGAAAGGGACTTCCAATGTTTATTCTGATGTGGCAGCTCTGGGAATTGATAAAACAACTACCAGTGTCGGATACACACAATATCAGGCCTTTGCCGATGTAACAGCATTTGTTAAAAATAACGGCTTCGGAACCTACCAGGTCGGCAATGCGCCTTTAAGTGCTGGTACTACAACTACAGGCGGAAGTCACGGTGGGTGGTGCATCGTTGTGGTGTATGAAAATAATGCTTTGAGCTATAACAGCGTTCGGATCTATGATGGTTTTCAGGAAGTATATAATGGCGGAAGCTCACTTTCCACGACAGTTACGCTTACCGGCTTAAATGCTCCATCGGGAGCTATGGCCTCCGGTGATGCAAAAATGGGAGTGCTGGCATGGGAAGGAGACGCGAATCTCAAGAAAGATTTTTTGAAAATAAACGGACATCTTTTTTCAAATGCTACGAATGCCTCTGATAATCCATGGAACGGAACTATTACTGATAACGGGGTGCATGTCACAACAAAAAATCCCAATTACACCAATCAAATGGGAATTGATATTGACCAGTTTGATGTCGGTACCGGATTTGGGATTATGCCCAATGCAAACAAGGTAGAGTTGGAATTCGGTACAGAAGCTGACCGCTATTTTCCTGGTCTTTTCACTTTCTCGATCAAAATGAAAGATCCGGCCATCACACTTGATAAAATAGTAAAAGACGCAAACAACAATAATTTAGCTGAAAAAAACGAGGTGCTCACCTACACGCTTAAGGGAAGCAATACCGGAATCGGTAATGCAAATTATATCGTGATTTCAGACACGTTGCCTTCAACCGTAACATATGTTCCAAATTCATTGAAGGTGCTGAATTGTCCGGGAATGCCAAGCGGAAGTATGACCGACGCTGCCGGAGATGATGGAGCGGAATACATTTTGAATGGCATATTTAAAACAGTTCGTTTCAGAATCGGAACCGGATGCAGCGCCACGACGGGTGGATCTCTCGCAGCGAGCGAGAGCTATGAAGTTCAGTTCCAAGTGACCGTGAACGATCCAGGCAAGAACATGCAAATGCCTTCAATATTGAACATTGCCAGGGTAAGCGCAAAGTCAGATGCTGACTTGGATTTTGTAGATGATGGTACTGCAATAATGAATCCCGACAATGGCCCCCTCCCCGTAACCCTCGTTTCCTTTTCAGCAGAGATGCAGCAGGACGGGTTGGTGAAACTTGATTGGAAAACGTCAATGGAAATCAATTGCAGCAAGTACAAAATTGAAAGAAGCATGGATGGTACTTTCTTCTCGGAGGTTGCCAGTGTTGATGGAAATGGAACTACTTCTCTTTTGCATAACTATTCAGCGACAGATAATTTGCCTTCGTATGCCGGATCAGTAATTTATTACAGGTTAAGGCAACTTGATTTTGATGGCAAAGGAAGTTATTCCAAAGTTGTTTCGATAGTTTCAAAACAGTTTCAAAAGAACATTAGTCTTTCTCCTAACCCGTTTAAGAACTACTTAAATGTAAATATGAATTGGAGTAAGTCCGAAGTGATAACGGCAAGGGTGGTTAACATTCAGGGAAAAGAAGTATTTAGCAAAAGCCTGCTTCTCAACAAAGGAGCAAATCATATCAGGCTGGATGAACTGTCTAATCTGCCTTCAGGTAATTATTTTGTCCAATTTATTTCTTCAACTGAAAGATTTACAGAAAAAATTACCAAACAGTAATATTTGAATCTCTCACGAAAAAAGGCTGCCTGCGGGCAGCCTTTTTTGTCATCCGGCATTTACAATTTCATGTAGCTTTGTAATGCCTTTACGTAATCTTCAAACGCTGTAACACCTTTTGGAGTGATCTGACAAATTGTTTGTGGATAGTTTTTATGAAACTGCTTTTTAATATCAATGTATCCCGCTTCCTTCAACTTCGTTATCTGTACGCTTAAATTTCCCGCAGTGGCATTTGTTTTTTCTTTTAAAAAAGTAAACTCTGCCTCCTGTACACTAATCAATAACGACATCACAGCGAGCCGAAGTTGAGAATGTAATATGGGGTCAAGTTCTTTAAACTCCATCACTGATTAATATTTTTTAAAAAACCTTACACTGAAACTGCATTCCTGAAAACCTGGCATTGACGCAAAAGCCGGAGCGGCGAAACACTTTTTGTCGTTTTCGAAATAGAGAGAGGATAGGATGTATTTCTTTGCAAATAGCGAATCTTCATCCATTATTTTCCAATTTAAACTTCGATTTTAGAAGATAACCTGGAATGATCCATGCTACAATTACGCTAAGACCTATTAGCAATATCTGATATTTTAGAGGCAAAAAGACGCAAATAATTGCCAACACCCAGCATGCAATGCCTCCTGCCTGTAGTGGTTTGAAACGAATAATTATTCCCGATAAGAAAGTTGGAAGCCCATACAGAACTAATATCACGGGGAAAATAGCAAAAAAATATTCGTTCTTAAGGAGGACCATCATTAAAATAAAGGCGCAGATGAAAATCGAAATCCAAACATAGTTTATAATCGATCCGGTATAGGTGCTTACTCCTTCTTTCCTTCTCTTTTTTTTCAAATAGTATAACTGATAAGCAACTGCTATCCATGTTGTGTACCAAATTGCAAAGCCATATTCCCAATGGAAAAAATTGTTGTTGGCAAATTGGAAAAGGCAACAACCAAGAATGAGCCACCCCCAGAGAAGATACAACGTTCCGTTTTCGTTGAAGCGATTTTGAGCCTTATTGATCATTGACGTAATCAGCTTCAGACTCTCGGATTCTGTAATATTGATTTGCCGTTCCATAATTATTTGTATTGAGACAGGAAGTAAACAACTTCGCCTTTACCCCAGGAAGGAGACAACTCTGTCTCAGGCTGAAATTTTTCAAATAACTCATTAGCTTTATCGAAGTATTCTTTAGCTATTTCTTTCCCGCCACCGTATTGCTCAGGAGTGTGAAACTTTCCTTCAGCTTCAAGAAGCACAGGCCTGGGATTGGTAGGATCCAGTGTCTTTGCCGTGGAAAGGTGTTCTGCTGATGCCGGTCCGTATGTCATATACCTGCTTTGAGGATCTACCATCATGTGTGCATTGGCAATCATACTCCTGACCACCTCAATTTCCGAATTTTTCTTCCCAAGAATAGATTCCGCTTTGTCAAGTAATTCTGTTGCTTTGTCTGCTATTTCATCTTTCCTTGTACCGTCAGTATAGGCCTGAACAATCGTACAATATGCGGCATAGTAATAAGGAAGCCATTGGTTCTTTTCCGCGTCGCCGATTCGCCCGAAAGTATTTGCCAACTCTGCTCCATTCTGGTCGCGCATGATATTTTCCACTTTTGCAATGTTAGTTTTCATCGTTCCAACA
>JBBSPT010000109.1:0-8228 GCA_038258515.1 Chitinophagales bacterium
CGATGCCCATTCCAAAAGCAAAACCGGAATATTTTTCCGGATCGATCCCACAGTTTTTCAAAACTTTCGGATGAACCATTCCGCAACCAAGTATTTCAACCCAGCCGGTATGCTTACAAACGTTACAACCCGTTCCTCCACAAATGAGACATGTGATATCCATCTCCGCACTTGGCTCAGTGAATGGAAAATAGGAAGGGCGGAAACGAATGTTGATGTCCCGGTCAAACATCTCTCTTACAAAAAAATAAAGGGTCTGCTTGAGGTCGGCAAAAGAGACTTCTTCCGCGATGTACAGGCCCTCCACCTGGTGAAAAAAACAATGGGCACGGGCGCTGATCGTCTCGTTGCGATAGACCCTCCCGGGACAAATAATTCTTATTGGCAAATTGCCTTTTTCCATTTCCCGTATTTGGACATTGCTGGTGTGAGTTCGCAACATCCAATCCGGGTTTTGGGAAACATAAAAGGTATCCTGCATGTCTCTGGCCGGGTGATCTTCAGGTAAATTGAGCGCAGTAAAATTATGCCAGTCATCTTCCACTTCCGGGCCCTCGGCCACCGCAAATCCCAGTCTTTGAAAAATAGAAATTATTTTGTTTCGAACGATGCTGATCGGGTGCCTGCTTCCAACGGCTAATGCGTCTCCGGGCAGTGTAATATCGATTGAACTCTCAACCACAGTTTTTACTTCACCCGAAGTCGATTTTAATTTTTCATATTTTTCTTCGGCAAATAATTTTAAATCGTTTAATAGCTTGCCCATGTCACGCCTGTCTGATGCAGGAACATTTTTCATTGCCGCCATCAGCGTCTTGAGTTCGCCTTTACTGCCTAAAAACCTTATTCTAAAAGCTTCTGCCCGGTCAGGCGCGGATGTAGAAAAGCTCTCCATTTCCATTCTCGAATTTTCTGCAGCCTGCGTCAAATTTTCCATGCCGCAAAAATAAGTAAGAACAATTGTTTATGATTTATAAAAAGATTTCGGAGCAACGGGCGCCAACTTGCAATTTTAAATGTGGCTTTTATCTTTTAGGTTTGTCAGAAAAAAAATGACCGACCTGCATGAGTTCCTGTCTCCGATAAATATTTCTTTTTTAAATGATGACCAATCTTACAATGACAGGCAATTTGCAAACTCCATAAAAGTAAAGGTCTATGAGGAGCATCTCCCCGACCTGGATGGAATAGAAATCGTGATCGTAGGAATGAATGAATTTCGCGGTCATGGAATTAAGAATGGGCCTGACGCCGCCAATGCTATAAGAAAGCAACTTTACAAATTATACAATTGGCATCCAGATGTTTCAATCGCGGACCTCGGCAACATCATTTGCGGATCGTCAGTCAGCGATAGTTATGCGGCGATAAAAATTGTAACTAAAGAATTGTTGCAACAGGGAAAAACGATGGTGCTCCTCGGAGGAAGTCACGACCTGACCCTCGGTCAATATTTTGCTTACAAAGATTTAAATCATTTGATAGAAGCAACCGTGGTTGACGCGGGTATTGATCTTATGAGCGACTCTTATCATCGGAGCAATAACTTTCTATTGGAAATGCTTACCTCAGAACCGAACGTGGTAAAACACTATAACCATATCGGCTTTCAAAGTTATTTTGTTCATCCACACATGCTTGAAACAATGGACAAACTCCGCTTCGACTGCTACCGCGTTGGCATTGCGAAAGAACATCTGGAAGAAATGGAGCCGGTGATAAGAAATTCCAACTTGTTGAGTTTTGATATCTCTGCTATAAAACACAGCGATGCACCGGCAAGCAATTTTAGCCCTAACGGCTTTACCGGCGAAGAAGCCTGCAACCTTCTCCGTTATGCAGGACTCAGCCGCTCACTTTCTTCCATCGGTATCTTTGGCTATAATCCAGATGACGATTTTCAGGCTCTTACCGCGATGCAGATTTCCCAAATGCTTTGGTATTACATTGACGGAAAAAGCAGGAGCAAACAGGAAGCGGATTTGCAAGACAGGACAAGCTTTAATGAATTTCATACAGTTGTCGCAGGAACCGATACTGTGTTTTTACAAAGTAAGAAGACCGGCAGGTGGTGGATGCAACTGCCGGATAAAAAACTCATTGCCTGCAGCTACAACGATTATGTTTTTTCAAGCAACAATGAAATTCCTGAGAGATGGTTGAGAGCACAGGAAAGAGATATTTAATTAGGAGGCAGTCATTTTGATCAAGAAACTAAGGGCATCAACGTCCAAACATTTTTTCCATCTCACCTTTCTTAAACTCAAGGAAAACAGGTTTGCCATTAGGGGTCGTATTACAAACTTCGCAGTCAAATAAATCTTCAACAAGCCTTTTTATTTCGGTGTAAGCAAGAGGAGTACCTGCCTTCACTGATTGCTGCCAGGCAAGAGAACGTAATAATTTTTCGCGTTTAGAAAAGGTCACGTCCATGCTGAAATGTTTGTATTGTTCCAACATCTTTTCAATAGAAGTCTTTTCATTTCCATCAGGGACATCTGCAGGCGAACCTTGAATTAAAAAAGTATTATTGCCAAACGGCTCGACCTGGTAACCTAGTAAAAAAAGATCTGGCAACAGCTCCCCGAGCAATACTGCATCTGAAGCAGCCAACTCTAATGTGGCGGGAAAGAGACTGCGCTGAATAGCGACGGGCTTATCTTTCAGCGCCCGGACGAAACGCTCATACAACGTTCGCTCGTGAGCATTTTGTTGATGAATCACGATAAATCCGTTTTCATTTTCAACTAAAATAAAACTGTTGTGTACCTGCAACAGCTCTGTAGTTGTCGGTCGTGTATTTACTTTCGCAAGCGGTGTTTCTTTTAAAAATGTTGGGTGTTTGTTTGTTGGCAGTAATTTCTCATCCGGGGCAGCGGTAGAACCGTATAGAAAACTGTTTCTATTTCCTGATTCAGGATTCCCGTCCCAGCTTTCAAGATCACTTTTATTGTTAATAAAATGAGCCTGGTTCTTCTGGGTAAAAGTTCTATATAAATTAGAAGAAACTGCTACATCCTGCTGATGCTGTGTAAACGGTTTACTTACAGCATCCGTGTGCTGAATGTTATTATCAAGTTCAAAATCGAGGGTAGGCGTTACACTATATTGCGCAAGCGCATGCTTCACTGCTGATTGGACGAAAGCATAAATTATTTTCTCGTCTTCAAATTTAATTTCCTGTTTCGTAGGATGCACATTTATATCAAGCCTTGAAGGATCGAGGTCAATAAACAAAGCATACATCGGAAAGCTATCTTTTGAAATCATATCGGAGAACGCATTCACCACCGCATGATTGAGATAGGGGCTTTTTATAAACCTGTTATTTACAAAAAAATATTGATCGCCTCTCGTCTTCTTTGAAGCCTCAGGCTTTCCAACAAAACCATAAATAGTAAGATAGTCCGTTTCTTCCCGAACGTTAACCAGTTTTGAATTATAACTGTTTCCAAGAATTTGAATGATCCTTTGTTTCAACGAACCTTTTTCAAGGTGAAAGACTTCCTGCCCGTTAGACGAAAGAGAAAAAAATATTGCCGGGAATGCCAGAGAAACCCTGATGAACTCGTCAACGATATGCCTTAGTTCTGATGCATTGCTTTTTAGGAAATTTCTCCGCGCCGGAACATTAAAAAACAAATTCTTCATAGAAATATTTGTTCCCTCATTCGTTGCAACCGGCTCCTGAGAAACAACGACGCTGTTCTCAATTTCGATACAGGTACCAACGGTCTCGCCGCTTTTTTTTGTTTTTAACTCCACCTGTGCAACGCCGGCGATGCTGGCGAGAGCCTCTCCACGAAACCCCATCGTTTTAATGTGAAACAGATCGTCGATGCTTTTTATTTTGGATGTTGCATGACGTTCAAAAGCCATCCTGGCATCCGTTTCGCTCATCCCATTGCCATTGTCTATCACCTGTATCAATGCTTTGCCTGCATCGTTTATAAAAAGCCTGATCTCTGAAGCGCCTGCATCTACTGCATTTTCTAATAACTCCTTTACGGCGCTGGCCGGGCGTTGGATCACCTCTCCCGCAGCAATTTGGTTTGCTATGTTTTCTGGCAATAAATTGATAATATCAGGCAAGGTTTTTATTGATTTGACACCGGTAAAATTAACGATTATAAAACGGGCAAAGGGCAGATTTAGCAGCTTATATTGCGGGCAAAAAAAACATATTGTTTACCTTGTGGCACTTCACAATTCTAATCCATTTTACATGTGCAGACGTTTGCTCGTTTTTATCCTGATCACAGTTTTACATCTTAAATCTTTTGCACAACCGGTACCGGACACCGCTGCGCAACATTGGGCAGACAGCGTCTTCAACACTTTGTCTGATGATGAAAGAATCACTCAACTTATGGTGTTGCGGGAAAGTGAGATCACCAAAGACGGAGTTGTTATTTACGATTCGGCAATAACAGCCGCAATAAAAAATTACAACATTGGGGGAATTGTTCTGTTCCAGGGAGATCCGGTGAGGCAGGCCAACTACATTAATTTTTTTCAATCAATTGCCAAGACCCCTCTTATGGTTTGCATAGATGGCGAATGGGGATTGGGCATGCGGATGGACAGTGTAATTCCTCTGAATCACCCGATGATGCTCGGTGCCGTTCAAAACTCCGGTATCATCTACAATTATGGAAAATTGATTGGAGAGCAGTGCAAGCGGATGGGAATACAGGTGAACTTTGCACCGGTTGTTGACATTAATAATAATCCGGAAAACCCGGTAATTAATGATCGTTCATTTGGAGAAAATAAATATCATGTTGCCAATTATGGCGTCGCATATATGCAAGGACTGCAGAGCCAGGGCGTTCTCGCATGCGCAAAACACTTCCCGGGACATGGCGATGTTTCCGTTGATTCACATCTAGATCTGCCGGTAATTAACAAGACTATGGAACAGTTGGATTCGCTGGAATTATATCCTTTCCGAAAGATGTTCGAAGCCGGCGTAGGGAGCGTAATGATTGCTCACTTGTATATTCCGGCAATTGACTCAACAGCCAACACTGCTACATCACTGTCGAAAAATAATGTTACCGAATTATTGAGAAACAAACTTCATTACAATGGCTTAACGTTTACCGATGCCCTCGGAATGAAGGGTGTCGCAAAATTTTTTCCAGCCGGGGAAATCGCGGCTCAATCGCTGATAGCAGGAAATGACATGCTTTGCCTGCCCGAAGATATCCCCACCTCAATAGCAAAAATCAGAGAAGCAATCATCGGTCAAAAATTGAGCTGGGAAGATATTTATAGTAAATGCAAAAAGGTATTGGTTTATAAATACAAATACGGTGTTGCGAATGTTGCGCCCGTTGACACGGAAAATTTGACTGAAGATTTGAACCGTGGTGTAAACGAGATGAAAGAAAGAGTTGCAAAGAATGCAATTACAGTTTTAAGTAAAGAGAATGAGAAATTTTTTCCACTTTCCAGAAAAGATCTAAATAAAAATGAAATCGCTTACCTGGCTTTAGGAATTGATAGCGCAAATACTTTCTCTCAAAGAATGAAGGATGATTACAATGCAGACATCTTTTATTTTGATTACAAAGAGAATGCAGCCCGTATTTTATCCACCGTTGATATTTTTAAGAATCGTTACAAATCCGTGGTGATCGGTGTTCACAATTATGCCCGTTACCCGGCAAATAATTTTGGAATAAGCCCCTTTGCTCTTGATCTTGTAAATCAGATCCGTCAAAATAATGAAACGATCATTTTTGATTTTGGCAATCCTTATGCTTTAAAGAATTTTCGCAATGCGGCCAATCTTGTTGCATGTTATGAGGATGATTCAATAACTCAAAATGTTGCTGCTGATCTGCTGATTGGGAAAATAAAAGCGAAGGGAAAATTACCCGTCACGGTTTGTGAACAATATACTTTCGGCAGTGGTATCACAGATATACATCTTATGCCTGTTGCAGATCCGGCCGATGTGGGGCTGGATGCCAGGAAGCTGGCCATCATCGACAGTATTGCAATGGATGGAATAAAGAAAGGTGCTATGCCCGGTTGCGTGATACTTGCGGCGAGGAACGGAAAGATAGCTTTTGAAAAAGCCTATGGCACCTACAATTATAATGAGCCGGATTCTGTAACGACCGAATCCATTTTTGACATGGCTTCCGTAACGAAGATTTGTGCTACGTTGATCTCCGTGATGAAACTTTACGATGACGGGAAAATAAAATTGAATGGCACTCTTGGTCAATACTTGCCTTGGGTAAAAGGAACGCGGAAGGCAAACCTGAGAATACGTGATGTGCTTTTGCACCAGGCCGGCCTAATTGCCTTTATTCCCTTCTACAGAGAAACCGTTGATCCCATTACGCATCAGCCAATGGCTTCTATTTATTCAAGTACAAGAGATGATTCATTCAACATTAAAGTAGCACGAAACTTGTACATGCGACATGACTGGGAAGACACATTATACAAGCGGATTCTTACAAGCAGGCTTATTCCAAGAGGCAAATATATTTACAGTGATAATGACTTTATTTTTCTTGGAAAAATTGTAGAAGCCATCTCAGGTTTAAGCCTGGATAAATATGCAAAGAAGAATTTTTACGAACCGATGGGCCTTACATCAACCGGCTTTAAGCCGATCGAAAACTTTGACACAATGATGGTTGCTCCCACGGAAAACGATTTGGAATTCAGGATGCAACATCTGCGCGGAGTTGTACACGATCCAGGAGCGGCAATGTTTGGTGGAGTTGCCGGCCACGCAGGCTTATTCAGCGATGCAGAAGGCATTGCATCCATCTTTCAAATGCTGTTGAATGGTGGAAATTTTAAAGAAAAACATTATATAAATGAGAAGACAATCAAACTTTTCACTGCCTATAATAGTTCTATCAGCCGTCGGGGACTTGGTTTCGATAAACCTGAAAAAGACAATGCAACCAGCAAAGACCCATATCCTTCCCGCCTGGCATCCCCGCTTACTTTTGGGCATACTGGTTATACGGGCACTTGTGTGTGGGCCGATCCAAAAACTAATATTGTGTACGTATTTCTAAGCAACAGGGTGAATCCTAACGGCGGCGCGAATCTCAAACTATCAAATATGAGAATCCGGGGAAAAATACAAGATGCGATTTATGGCGCCGTAAATAACAAGTAATAATTAAGTTTGCAGGTAATGAAAGAGAGGTAAAACGATCTCAAAAACGAAAAAATATTCAACGATGGAATATCCTTATCAGATCAAAACAATTGAAGATTACAAAGAACAGTACCAAAAAAGTGTAAAAGATCCGGAGTCTTTTTGGGGCGAGATCGCAGGAAATTTTTTGTGGAGAAAGAAATGGGATAAAGTTCTTGAATGGAACTTCAAAGAACCAAAGGTTGAATGGTTTAAGGGAGGTAAAATGAATGTGACTGAAAATTGCATCGACCGTCATCTTGAAACAATTGGCGAACAACCCGCAATTATCTGGGAGCCAAACAATCCTGAAGAAAGAACAAGGACAGTTACTTATACAAGATTGCATAAGAGAGTTTGCCAGTTTGCGCAAGTGCTGGTAAACAATGGTGTGAAGAAAGGAGATCGGGTGTGCATTTATATGGGTATGGTTCCTGAATTAGCTTATGCAGTATTGGGTTGTGCAAGAATCGGCGCTATTCACAGCGTAATTTTTGGAGGATTTTCCGCACAAAGTATTGCGGACAGGTTGGAAGATACAAAGTCAGAATTTATTGTAACCTGCGATGGCGCATATCGCGGAGGCAAAGACATTCCGCTTAAAAGTATTATTGATGATGCGCTCGTCGGAAACAAGACGGTGAAAAGAGTAATTGTTTATACCAGGACAAGAATTCCTGTTTCCATGATAAAGGGAAGAGACGTATGGTGGGAAGACGAGATGGATCATGCGCTTTCGCAAATAGAAAAAAATAATATTGTGACCTTCCCGGCAGTAGAAATGGATGCGGAAGATCCCTTATTTATTTTATATACTTCCGGCTCCACAGGAAAACCAAAGGGCGTAGTTCACACCTGTGCCGGCTACCTGGTTTGGACCAATTATACTTTTGTAAACGTCTTTCAATACAAGCCCGGGCAGGTTTATTTTTGTACTGCCGACATTGGCTGGATTACAGGACACAGCTACATTGTATATGGACCCCTTAGTGCCGGAGCCACAAGCTTGATGTTTGAGGGAATTCCTACCTGGCCAGATGCGGGACGC
>JBBSPT010000110.1:0-8214 GCA_038258515.1 Chitinophagales bacterium
CTGCAGCGGGGCTTGTTGACCGGTAAAATGAAACCGGGACACAAATTTGCGAAGGGAGATCATCGCGAAACGCTACCTTATTTTAGCGACGAAAGTATAGAGCGAACCAACCGCTTTCTTGATAGCATCAGGCCGATGGCTGAAGAAAAGAATGCAACACTTTCTCAGTTGGTAATACGCTGGACTATTGAACAGCCGGGAATTACAATTGCATTGGTTGGAGCACGCAATAAAAAGCAGGCCACAGAGAATGCAAAGGCCGCTGAAATTTATTTATCCGCTGCGGAGATCGAATTCATCAATGAGCAAATGGAGAAAATATTGACGGCAAAAGCATAAGCAGATTTTACATAAGGTTAACTTTTTTTCTTATCGCTTTTCTTAGAACTTTTTTTCTTTGGAACTTTTGCACCGGCCCCGCGTGCCTCTGAAAGTCCGATTGCAATAGCCTGCTTAGGATTGGTAACCGTTTTTCCTGAGCCCGTTTTTAATTTTCCTTCATGCATTTCATGCATCACTTTTTCCACTTTTTTTTGTGCAGCTTTTGAATACTTTGCCATAAGTTTTTTTTATAAAGAATTAATAATAAAAATCTATACTAATTCCTGTACCAAAAAAAAGTGTTCCACAACTCACTTGACAACATCCATTTCTCGTATCTCTTTTTGATATTTTTTTGGAAGAATCAACGCCTTTATTAAATCGTCTAATCGAAGAATTCTGCTGACTTTATAGAATGGAAGAAATGGGGTTAGCAATGAAAATTTTCTAAGTTGAAGTAGTTCCTTCACTTTTTTGGGAACCACCATCACCTGCCCTTCAACCAGGACACGGAAACGAAAAGCGCCAAGGTGTTTTTTATACTGTTTATAAAGATCGACAGAGTATTCACTTTTTTTCAGGTCCTTCTGAAGGTGCTGTTCTCTTGCTTTCAGCCAGGCATCATACGTTCGGGGAAGTTCTGTTATTTTCATTCTTTCACCCACTCTGAAAAACACATCATACACATCCTCTTTTTCTTCCGGAGATAGCCTGCGCTCAAGCGCCTCATAAGAAGAGATACTGTAATGGATCAGCATAAACAATACGTCGCGGTAGGCCCACTCAGGAATTGTGCTACCGCGTTTATTTTCCACTTCTGAATGGATGAGGCGAATGGCATCGATTGTTTTGAGGGCACTGTCTTTTTCAGCAAAAATAATTTTGCGGGCATAGCTGACCGTTGAGAAGAGGCGGCCGATAGGATCTGTGGGAAGTCGTCCCGTAAAGTAAAGCCAGTCTACCGCTTTATTGAGAGCAAACTCTGATGCAGCTCCTGCGAAGATCAATAACACTGTATCACTTTTGCCCCATATCTTCCTGACTATAGAATTTGTTTCTACGAAGTAGGCCATGATGCAAAGTTAACGGAACGTAGAAAGACGACTTTCAATAATGTGGCCTCGTACCATTAAATTCTCAGTTAATTATCAAGGTTGGAAATATATTCTAAAAGAATCGCCTGATGATGTTTACAATAATTGTTAGGACAATGCTCAGAATAATCATAGTGACCACAGGAAAATAGAAACGAAAGTTGCCTGACTTATACCTGATATCTCCGGGCAGTTTTCCGAACCAGCCAAGTTGATTGTGAAAAAAATAAACAAGTATACCAATCACTACGATCGCCGCTCCCGCGATAATTATAAATTTTCCAGCTTCCTGCGACATAGTTGAGAATTGTTACTTACTCCTTTTTTGTATTATAATTTTCGTATTCGCCCATTAAATGATATAATATCGCGTGATGTGCTCGAAACGCTAAGCGTCGCTGTTCCGTTTGCAAAAACTGTAAAATTCAATTGCTGCGTTGCCATCACATCTTTCGGCCTGATGAATACATCCCAACGATCGCTTTTATTTTCATTTACAGAATAAGTGAAATCCGTTGAAGTGAACTTGATCCCTGCGTCACGCGAATCGATTGGTGCACTCGTGGCCCTGCCAAAGTAAGGAAGAAAGCTGATCACCGAATCTTTGGTAACCCTGACGTCGTACGACGAAGTGAGATATCTCAACCGGCCGCGCAGGGGGTTAACAGTTTCGGCAACGAAAATGAAGCGTTGCGAATCCAACATATTTTTGACGGAGGTCGCATTTTCATTCCCGGTATTCCTCATCGACCTGCTGCCGCTGCATGCGAAAAATACCACAGATAGAAGCGCACCGATAATAAGTACGGGCAAGATTATATTTTTTTTCATAAAGTCTATTTATAGAAAAGAAACTCAAAAACTGCACCGTATGTCTTTATCATAGTGTGAAAACTTACAGGTATAATCCGGCGATGAGAAATGCGGCACAAAATAAAATCAGGATGATGAGTAGCGGATAGATAAATTTCCACCAGGCTTTCAGGCTCACGTTCGCGAGTGCAAGAGAAGGAAGAATGAGTCCTGTCGGTGTCATAAAGCTCATAATTCCCATTCCGAAAAGGTAGCTGTTGACAATTTCCCGCGCCGGGATATTTACGATAACAGCCAGTCCTCCAATGATGGGCATTGTTAACACTGCCATTCCTGACGAGGAGGGGATAAAAAGTGTAAACAACATGTAGAGAACAAACAACACGACAATAAACAAAGGACCAGGCATCCCGCTCACGAGCTTTGCGGAATAAAATAGAATTGAATCGCTTATCGCACCATTATTCAGGACGATAGTGGCACCACGGGCTACACCCACAATAAAAGCCACGGCCAATAAGCCTTCCGCTCCCTTGATGAAATAATTCAGAAATCGTTTTTCGTCGAAACTGACAATCAATGCGATTAATATAGCAGAGGCCAGGAACAAGGTTGACATTTCTATAAGCCACCAGTCAAACCAAACGACCCCGGCAACCATAGTGAGAAACGTGAATAAAAAGAGCAAAAGCAAAAGTTGTGTTTTGCCTGATAATCCAGGAGGTGGATCAGCGGACACTTCAATTGCTTTGTCTGGAGAAGGCAGTACTCCGTCCACTTTATAAACGATAGACCTGGTCGGATCTTTCTGAACTTTTTGGGCATAACGCACGATATACCAGATGGTAATTCCTGTAGAAATCACGAACATGACAATACGTTCAGTAAGCCCGTCAGTCCAGTTAACACCTGCCGCATTTGACGCGATAATGGTTGAAAATGGATTTGTAAAAGAAGACATTCCTCCTATGTTGGTGCCTGCATAAATTACCGCAACCGGTACAAGGAGATCGTAACCCGCTGCGAGAAAAAGCGGTATCAGTACTGGATAGAAAACCAACGCCTCTTCTGCCATGCCGTAGGAAGAACCAGCGAAGGAAAACAGAAATGTAAGTACAATAATAAGCCAGGCTTCTTTTCCTTTCATTTTGAAAGAGAGAGAGGTTAATCCCTCTACCATCGCACCTGTTTCATGAAATACATTCATGAATCCCCCGATAACAAGCAGGAAAAGAATAATATCGATAGAGTCTATAATTCCATTCAGCGGTGCCTTAAGAACTTCTATAAATCCCTGCCTGTTCTGCTCGATTTTATGAAAGGTCCCGGGAACTGCTACAGGCTTTCGAATAGTACCGGAACTAAATTTTTCCGGTGAGATCCTTATTTGCAAACTATCGAGAGTTCGCTGCGTAAAAGGAAGTGAAAGCGTGGTTGAATCGGAAGTGAGAACAAAGCTTTCATTTTGATAAGACAGCGTGTTGTATTTTCCGGCGGGTACCAGCCAGGTGGCTATTGCGGCGATGACGATCACGATCATTAAGATAGTGATCGGGGAAAGCAGCTTTCGTTTTTTTTGCATGTAATTTGTAAAACTTTTTTCAATATAGTTAAAAATAAAGACAGGAAATTTTTTTCAATATTTCTAAATAAATATTATCGAAGGAGATATTTTAAAAGTAGAACAAAGTAACTTTTAAAGCATGTTGGTTCTACACAACGTGAAGTAAATTTAAAAAATGAAAAAGAAATTATTAGTACTAACGGGTGCGGGAATCAGTGCTGAGAGCGGTTTGCAGACTTTTCGAGACAGCGATGGGCTGTGGATGGGCTATGATGTTTATGAAGTGGCGACGCCAGAAGGATGGCGAAAAGATCCTGCAATGGTTCTCGATTTCTACAATCAGCGCAGAGCTGATGTAGCGAAAGCCCAGCCAAACTCAGCTCACAGTGCGATAGCTGCGTTGGAAGAATATTATGATGTAACAGTTGTAACTCAAAACATAGATGACCTGCATGAAAGAGGAGGTTCAACTAAAGTGTTGCACCTGCACGGGGAAATTTTTAAAATGAGAAGTGAACTTAATGCTGATCGTTATTACGACATCCACGACGAGATCAGGCTGGGAGATATTGCTCCTGACGGATCACAACTGAGGCCTCATGTAGTCTGGTTCAATGAGCCTGTACCGATGATTCCCAGGGCGCGGGTATTGATGGCTGGTGCTGATTTATTTATACTGGCGGGAACTTCTTTGCAGGTGTATCCCGCTTCAGGTCTCATTGATTTTCTTCCTGCCGGTATTCCAAAATATATTATTGATAAAAGTCCGCCTTATATCCCTCCGCACCATAACTTCCAAGTGATTGCAAAATCGGCAACGGAAGGGATGGTTGAACTGTACAAGATGTTGATGGAATAGCCGCAATTGTAAACGTTGCCATATTTGCTGAGCTGAACTTTCCGGTTTTGTTTTCCTCAACTTTAGAGTTATAGGAGGTTTCCTTTTGCAAAATCAGTAGATTCTCTATTTTCAAATTCCTGTTCTTTATTATTTTATCCTGGTGAATTTTTGCAAGTGTTGGAGCAATGACGAGCGAAATGATACTCATCAATTTTATAAGAATGTTCATGCTTGGGCCAGAGGTATCTTTAAATGGATCACCAACGGTATCACCTGTCACAGAGGCTCTGTGAGGTTCAGAACCCTTAAAATATGTTTCGTTATTTATAACAGCTCCTTTCTCAAAAGATTTTTTAGCATTGTCCCATGCACCGCCGGCATTGTTTTGAAACATACCCATTAAAACCCCACTTACTGTAGCACCAGCCAAAAATCCACCGAGTACTTCCGGGCCAAAAATAAATCCTACAAGGAGCGGCGATATCAATGCAATAGCACCGGGCATCATCATTTTCTTAATTGAAGCATCTGTTGAAATTGCTACACATTTTTCGTATTCCGGTTTGCCGGTTCCTTCCATAATTCCCGGAATGGTGCGAAATTGTCTCCGCACTTCTTCCACCATTGCCATAGCTGCTTCGCCTACGGCACGGATCGCGAGCGACGAAAATATAAAAGGTATCATGGCGCCTACAAACAGCCCTGATAAGACATCAGCCTTGTAAATATCTATGCCATCAATTTTAGCAATCCCTACGAAGGCCGCAAACAATGCAAGCGCTGTCAACGCCGCGGAAGCAATGGCGAATCCTTTACCTGTAGCAGCAGTTGTGTTCCCAACAGCATCAAGAATATCAGTTCTTTCCCTAACCTCTTTGGGCATTTCGCACATTTCGGCAATACCTCCCGCGTTGTCAGCAATTGGTCCAAAGGCATCTATGGCAAGTTGCATCGCTGTAGTCGCCATCATACCTGCTGCTGCAATGGCAACTCCATAAAGACCCGCACATAAATAGCTCGCGTAAATACCTGACGCAAGCACAAGAATGGGTAAGGTTGCACTTTCCATTCCGACGGCAAGACCACCAATTATATTTGTTGCATGACCGGTTGAAGATTGACGAACGATACTCATAACAGGTCGCCTGCCCATAGCAGTATAATATTCAGTAATGATACTCATCAATGTTCCCACGACAAGGCCGACGATGATTGCACCAAAGACTCCAAATTTTGTAAAGTGGAAATTTCTCAAGACCATATCGTTATCGGGAAGAAGCCAGGTGACAAGAAAGTAAGAAGCGATCGCGGTGAGTACGATAGAACCCCAGTTTCCAAGATTGAGCGCCTTCTGCACAACGGCTGTATGTAAACCAGACTTATCAGAAATTTTTACAAAAAAGGTTGCAACAATCGAAAATAAAATTCCCATAGATGCAATCAACATTGGCAGCAGGATAGGAGCCATGCCTCCAAACCTGTCTTCGGAAAAAGTTTCCCTTCCCAAAACCATCGTAGCCAAAACGGTGGCTACATATGATCCGAAAAGATCTGCACCCATTCCCGCAACATCACCGACATTATCACCCACGTTATCTGCTATAGTAGCAGGATTGCGCGGATCATCTTCAGGAATTCCGGCTTCCACTTTACCAACGAGATCTGCACCAACATCGGCAGCCTTTGTATAAATGCCTCCGCCAACACGGGCAAAAAGTGCAATACTTTCGGCTCCAAGACTGAACCCTGTAAGTATTTCTATTGTGCGCTCCATCTCTACACTATCCACAGGTGAATTAGGTGCAAAAATGAATTTCAAAATGATAAACAATCCTCCTAGTCCTAACACTGCGAGACCCGCAACACCAAGTCCCATCACACTTCCGCCGGTAAAAGAAACCTTCAACGCATCAGCAAGACTAGTACGGGCAGCCTGTGCGGTTCGTACGTTGGCTTTTGTGGCCACCCGCATCCCAATGAAGCCGGCAAGGGCGCTCATGACCGCGCCTGTAACAAATGACAATGCGATACTCCAATGACTATTAGCGCTACTAAAGCCCATAATCCCGAGTAGCAATGCAGCGATGACAACGAAGTAGGAAAGAATCTTGTATTCTGATTTTAAGAAGGCCATGGCGCCATCGGCGATATAAGTACTTATTTCCTTCATTCTCTCATTTCCTGCAGGCTGTTTATTCACCCAGTTAAATTTCACGAAAGTATAAAGCAGTGCCACAATACCCATTGCCGGAATAACATATATCAAATTCTCCATGTTAGTAATTTATTAAAAATTTTGGGTGGCAAAAATAGGGTAAAAAGAAGTAAGTTAATAGCAGGTTGATAAATTGCCGGGTTTAGGAAAAGTACCATTTCGACGACCGGAAAATTATCTATATCGTTGACTGATGTTACGTTCCCGCGTAATTCTTTGAAAAATATTATAGAGAAATGCCCCGGTGAGGAAAATCGTGAAATCAACGTGTGGAAGAGATTCTCTCAAAACTTAAGAACGCCTCTCCTAAATGAGAGATTATGTCTCCGGCGATCATAGCTTCTTTTGATACCGTCATGGCCGCGATGTCACCGGCAAGGCCGTGCAGATACACTCCAATAATGCATGAGTGCAGGGAAGAATATTTTTGAGCCAGCAAAGATGTAAGGATTCCGGTAAGCACGTCGCCTGATCCCGCAGTCGCCATCCCGGAATTTCCTGTATTATTAAAATATCCCTTGCCCTCCGGTGTCGCAATAAACGTGTGATGTCCTTTTAGAACTATATAAATATGAAGGGCTTTTGCTTTTTGCATGGCCAGTTCCATCCTTCCAAAATCATCAGATGACTTTCCAAATAATCTTTCGAATTCTTTTGGGTGAGGTGTAATGATACTGTTTGCGGGGATTGAACCGTATAGCGAAGGATATTTACTTAAGGTATTTAGTCCATCCGCATCAATAACTAATGGCTTATCAAATTCAGCGAAAATTTTTTTGAGCAATTCCCTGTGAGAAGGATGTTGGCCAATACCGGGCCCGATTCCAACGGCAGAAAAATCTTTTAAGTTCCTAACATCTTTTATGAAAGTGGTTCCGGATATTTTGCACATAGCTTCCGGAACTGCGGTTTGCATTATTGCATAACCTTCCTTGCAGGTGTAGCAAGTGAGCTTACCAACGCCACTTCTCAAACATGCTCTCGCACTTAAAATTGCAGCGCCCATCATTCCATAGCTGCCAGCCATAAGACAGGCATAGCCGTAGTCTCCTTTATTGGAAAATTCTTTTCGCGGTTGAAAAATGCTTGCGACAATTGACTCATCTACCAGTTCAAGTTTTGAGTTTTCCTTTTCATGAAAATCTCTTGAAAGGCCAATATCCAGTACTACAACTTTGCCGGCGAACCTTTCATTTTCAGCCATTAAAAAAGCAAGCTTTCGCTCTTGAAAAGTCAGCGTATGATCTGCTTCGATAATCTCATTTCCTTTCGAGCTTTTGTCGGCGTAAAGTCCGCTGGGAAAATCAATCGAGACAATTGACGCGCCGGCCCTGTTCAGGTGGTTGATTACTTTGCTAAAAATTCC
>JBBSPT010000111.1:0-8192 GCA_038258515.1 Chitinophagales bacterium
AGAAAAATGTTTGTAAGCAATCAACTTAAATTTGTGCTGATCTTCGTTTGAACTATTAGCGCCAAGTTCCTGGCTTACCTGTAGAGTGAGGCCATCAAAATCTGCATCATCAAACAGCTTTTTTAATTCCGTGGTGTCGATAACCATTTTTTTAAACTTCATGACTGAATTTGATTCCATATTGATTTTATTTTTCGATGAAAAAAAGATTAATTTCAATAACGGGCGTTATCAATTTGTTCGCATTTTTTTTCAACAATGGTATCAGATTCTCAATGTACTGAATGAATAGAGAGAGAAGAAAACGAATGACTCCGAAAATAAAAACGAAAAATAAATATACAAAAAATATTTGTGCCCGATTGCAAAGTAGCTTTTTCCGGAGTTAAGGAGTGTCCGAGAATTTGTAGCCAAGCCCTCTTACCGAATGAAAATATTTTGGATTCCTGCTATCTTCTTCAAAATACTTCCTGAAATTTAAAATAAAGTTATCAATTGTCCTGGTGGTTGGATAAACGTTGTATCCCCACACAGCCTGCAAAATTTTTTCTCTCGTCACCACTTCATTTTTATTGTCAATAAGAAGCTTAAGCAACATCGCTTCCTTTTTTGTCAGCGCAATCTCTTTTCCTTTATTATTTATGCAGGCGAGAGCCTTAAAATTAATCCTGTTCTCCCCAAATACAAACTCATTTGCCAGCGTTTCTTTTGATGAAATTCTTTTGCTTTTGTGAATGAGTTTATTCACCCGGAGTAACAATTCTTCCAGGTCGAACGGCTTCGTGAGGTAATCATCCGCGCCCTTCTTCAGGCCCAGCACCCTGTCTCCGCTGTTGTTCTTTGCGCTCAATATTAATATTGGCAGTTCAGGATTCGACAGTTTTATATTCTCACAAACAGTGATGCCATCAATTTCAGGTAACATCACATCAAGGATGATGAGATCAAAGTGTTCCCGCTGCACTATTTCCATCGCTGCTGCCCCGTCGTATGCAGAGCTTACCTCATAACCCTCCATCTCGAAATTTAATCTCAGAACATCCTGTAAATTCTCTTCATCTTCCACCAGTAAAATTGACAATTTTTTTTCCTCCATGAATTCATTCCTCTATGGGTAAATAACTAATTTAAAAAACTGATCTCAAAAATGCTGCCCGTAGAATCTCTATCTAACACTTGTATTGTTCCATCATGCGCCTCCACAATTCTTTTTGTAATGTAAAGTCCCAGGCCAGTACCTTTTGCCTGCATTCCGCGTCCGCGAAAGTATTTCTCGAAAATTCTTGATTTATCCTGATCCCGAATGCCAGGCCCTTCATCAGCCACTAATAGTTTTATATAATTTTTTTCATTGATAGTTTTTACAGAGACGATGCCTTGTTTCCCCGAGTATTTTAAAGCGTTATCGAGCAAGTTGTTGATCGCCAGCTTTAGCATCATTCTATCGCTTTCAATAAATGCATCTTCATGAAGATCTGTTTCAATTTTTCTAAAAGAATAACGCGTCTTAAAATCGTGAACACATTCTTCAACCAGCTCGGACAGATCAGTTTTTTCTTTCACCATCTTATAGCCGGCAGATTCAATTTGGCTGGTGAGCAGTAAATTGTTGCACAGCGAATTTAGTCGCTCTGCTTCCTGGATCGTGGTGCTTATGAGGCGCTGTTTCTGATCTTCAGTAAGAAGCCTCTTCTGCAAAGTTTCCAGGTTCAGTTTTGTGATGGCAATTGGTGTTTTAAGTTCATGAGTTACGGCCATCATAAAATTTTGCTGTTCCTGTGATTGATACAATTGGCGGTTGATGATCCGGAACACATAGAAAGCGCCGGCAACAATCAATAAGAAAAAAGTCACTCCTTCGCCAACGTATTGAGTTGTTTTTCTTTTTTTCTCACTTTCAATCCCGCTTTTTTTCTCATTGCGATTTCGGTCACCCGGACTGATCATTTCCAGGCGGTAACTACTCAGTTCCACGTTCTGCTCATTAAGTGCAATGAACCAAAATACCAGGGCTGCTAAAATGTAGGTTAACAAAAACCAGTAGAGAATATAAATAGTGCGAAGCCTTTTAATTTTCATTTTTTAAACAAGATAATTGGGAAATTCTTTAGCGATCCGGTACGCTGAGGGCGCTGGTTTCCGGTGTCAATGCCGATTCTTATTGGTTCATTTTTTCAACTCTGATTCCTACGCTTAAAATATGCTGCAGGGGATTTTCTCGCATGATCTGAGCAATTGAAAAAACATAATCGCCCTCTTTTGCAAAAGCCACAGGACCCCTTGTTATATTTTTTCTTACTTCAAAAATATCGCCAGTTCCTGTTCCCTCCCAACCTTTCAGATCATTACCAAGAATGAGATTAACATTCTCAAAATGCATAGAGTCTCCGGGAAACTTTGTACCGAGCCGAACCCACAAATTGCTGTACTCATATGAGTCCGTATGGCGAACAACTACATAAATGTTGTAGAAGTCCGAAGTATCGCTGATGTGAAAAGTAAAGTCCGGAGTATATTTATAAAACCAGTTACCTGAAGCTATTTGTGCTGTCTTCTCGAACTCGTCAATTTTAATACAGGAGGACCATCCCACAGCCAACAGCAATAACGATAAAAATATTTTCAAGTTTTTTTTTTCAAAATTAGTGACTTTCAAGTTTTCGCTTCCAGCCAATCAAAGAACATTAAAAATTTGCTCTTTGGCTTTTTCAAGATCGTCTTTCATGCGAACGACACACTTCTGGATATCTGCATCATATGCTTTGGAGCCTGTCGTATTTATTTCCCTCCCGATCTCCTGGAGAACAAACGAAAGTTTTTTTCCTTTCATTTCTTCCTTCTCATCCATGATAGTCATGAAGTACTCGCAATGATTCGTAAGACGCACCTGCTCTTCCCTGATATCAATTTTCTCTATGTAATAAATAAGTTCCTGTTCCATCCGGTTTACGTCGTAATTCTCCTTGCCCACATTCTCTTCCAATAATTGAATCAATTCAGATTTCATCCGCACTTTTCGTTGCGGCTCCAGCTTCAATATTTCATCCTCGAGTGCATTTATATTTTTGATCCGGAGACGCAGTTCTTTGTCGATGGATTTACCTTCTTCGGTCCTGTGAAAGTTTAGTTCATTTAATGCATCCTCAACTACTTTCTTTAAAGCTACCCAATCATTCTCATCGAGAATTTCATTGCTTGGAGAAACAACTTCAGGCAAACGGAGCAATGCGCTCAGGACTGAATTGGTGTCAATTGCTAATTCGTTTGCAAGACCTTTAATCTGATTGAAGTATGCTTTTATCAGCTCAGTATTGATCACAACAGGTTTTGACGCGCCGTTTTGTTTTATCACGATAAGGCATTCAACAGTACCCCGGCCTAATCTTTCCTGTAGCAAATTGCGAATATCAAATTCGTAGGATTTCAGTAGCGGAGGAATTTTTAAGTTTACTTCAAACTGCTTTCCGTTCAATGATTTCAACTCCACCAAAAATGTTTTGTCACTGAGAGTTTGTTCTGCTCTTCCAAAACCTGTCATTGATTTTAGCATGGGATATCACCTTTTAATTTGAAGCAAGTTATACAATTCCATTTGAGATAAGATTTTCATTTCGCCGGGGTTGAGGTCATCCAGCGTCAATTGTTGAATGCGATAGCGGATCAGCCTGAGTGTCGGGTATCCAACTTTCGCCGTCATCTTTCTCACCTGCCTGTTCTTGCCTTCCGTCAATACAATACTCATCCAACTTGTAGGAATATTTGCGCGGAAACGAATAGGCGGAATTCTTTCAGAAACATCCGGAGGATCCTTAAATATCTTCGCTCTGCATGGCTTGGTCTTATTCAGGATGCCATTAATATTTATCTCTACACCTTTCTCTAAATCAGCAATTGCCCGCTGATTCAGCAAGTTCTCAACTTGCACCCAATATTCTCTTTCATGTTCATGCAGTGGATTCAGCAAAATATGGTTTAGCTTTTTGTCATCCGTGAGCAGCAACAGTCCTTCACTATCATAGTCGAGCCTGCCAACAGGATAAACATTTTCAGGAACATTAAAAACATTCTTCAATGTTTTTTTTCCTTCATGAGAAGTGAATTGAGAAAGGACATTGAAAGGTTTATGAACAACAAAGTATTTACTCAACAAAAAAAATTTTATAGAAATATGTTATCAGATTGCGTAAGTAAAAGAGGTCTGAAAATAATAAAGCCCGTCTTTGAAATGCACGGGCTTTGTTATATGGATGGGTTAGTAAGTACAGGAAATAAATTTCCCTACACAATATTAAAAATAAATTCTCCTAACAAGAAAAATTTTTAGAATTATTTTATCAACATTCTAAAACAGTTTGTGGATAAGGGCCGTGAATTTTCGAAAGAATCATCGACGTTCACATTTTAATTTCATTGCATAAAAACTACTTTCAAACAGAAGTCGCATTCTTTATTACTCAGAAAATCATTTTAATTTGTAAAACGATTTTCCGTAAGAAGCAGGCTGCATCACGCATACAACGCTTAGAAAAATTAAATTGAAAAAAAAAGTGTTGCGCATTTAAAAAAAATATCGTTGCTTTTCTCAATTTATTTTGTCAAAAATTGAGAGGTGTAACAGCATCTTCAGTCAATCTCTATCTTTGATCATAAAAAAAAATTTTATGAAATTCCCTTCACCGGTATCCGCACAGTGGTTAGCAAATTTGATCGACGCCGAAATTTCAGGTAACCAAAATTCTTTGGCTACAGGAATCAATGAGATACACCAGGTGAACGAAGGAGACATAGTTTTTGTAGATCATCCGAAGTATTATGAAACTTGTATCAACAGCGCTGCATCTTTTATCATTATCGATAAATTCACAGCAGTGCCCGAAGAGAAAACTTTGCTGATCGTTGATGATCCATTTGGAGCCTATTCAAAAATCGTAACTCATTTTCGGCCGTTTGAACCTTCATTTAAAATGATCAGTGATACGGCAGTTGTTGCAAAAAGTGCCGTCATCATGCCGAACGTTTTTATCGGCAATAATGTGAGCATCGGCGATGAGTGCGTCATTCATCCAAATGTTACGATTTATGATTTTACAATCATTGGCGACAATGTGGAAATACATTCCGGAAGTGTTATCGGATCTGACGCATTTTACATGAACGCAAAAAAGAACAGGGATGTACATTATAAAAAAATGCAGAGTTGTGGCAACGTAGTCATTGAAGACGATGTAGAAGTAGGGGCGAATTGTACAATCGATCGCGGAGTGAGTGACTCCACAAAAATCGGACGAGGAACTAAGCTCGATAATTTAGTTCACGTAGGCCATGAAGTGATCATCGGGAAAAACTGTCTTATTGCTGCGCAGGTTGGTATTGCCGGCGGAACTGTTTTAGAAGATGGCGTCATTCTGTGGGGACAGGTGGGAGTAAATAAAACAATAACCATCGGAGAAAATGCAGTTGTTATGGGTCAGTCAGGAATAACATCCAGCATTGAGGGGAATAAAATTTATTGGGGAACACCGATCCAGGAATTCTATAGTAAAAGAAAAGAGCTTGTTTTGATTAAGCGACTGCCAGAGATTTGGGAGAAGCTAAAAAGGATGACTGATAAAGAGTGAAACAACAAAAGATGCTTTCATTTTCAATTAAAATATCACTCGGGTACATAATCGTAAGGAAGCATGTCGCCAATTTTTTTGAATCCTAAATATCCGTTTGTGGTAATGTCTGTCTGGTCATAATAATAACCATTCTGTTCGATAACAATTGGCTCGCCCGGTGTAAAAAGTAATGACGATACCTGCACAATCTTATTTGCCGTTTGATCAAAATTTAAATAAGCCTGCTCTGGTTTTTCCTTATTATAAATCACAACAACTGTCGGCTGATTCGGCATAAACTCCACTGTGTTCGTGCTATCATCTTTTTGGTAATTCAGAGCGCCATAAAGATTTTGCAAAGGAATGGAAGCTTCTTCATCTTTGTTGGGCACGATGAACTGCAGTTCGAAACCTTTTTCTATCAATGTTTGATTGTAAAGACTTCTCATAAACTGGAGCATAGATCCCCGGTAAGCGACTTGCCGGTTTTCCGCCCACATCTCTTGTTGCTCCGGTGTTCCCCGTAGTTCCTCAAAAAGGGGATAGCCAATGAATAGATTTGCATTCGTGCCATAATCGTAGGTAAAGGAATCGATGGCAAATTTCAATGTATAACCCAAAGCAAAGTTTTCGACGGTGAGTGGCTCGGATGCAACTACTTTCAGGCGATTTCTTTTTTTGCTAAAATAAAAATGAAGCGCTTCGGGATTCCTTATGATCGTTTGGTTCGCAAACTTCGTTTGGCCTACAAAGTTGTGAGTAAAAAAAACTCCATACTTCTGCCAGCCATCTTTTACTTCACTGCTTATGGCCACTGACACTTCTTCCAAAGATTTTTGTTGTGGTGACATTTCTATAAGAAAATTCTCGTTCTCAGGATTGTTATTACTGATGCGAACAGATTCCGTTTCGTAGCCGGTAAAGGTCACAACAAGAGAGTATCCTCCAACAGGCAATTTTATTGTAAAGTTTCCATCGGCATCCGATGCCACTCCGAAGGTGGTATTCTGTGCAAACACTGAGGCGGCTTGTAATGGCAATTTACTTTCTTTGTCAACCACTTTACCTTTTACCGTGTAATAAGATTGCTGCGCATTCACAGTTCTTAAATGAAGCAATGCAAATATAAAAACCGAAATAAATACAATAGATATTTTTCCGGGAGAACAAACCATTCGGCCTGAGGTGGAAGCTAGGGTTTCAGTCATAGAAAAAGTTGAATTAGTAAATTATGGCAGGTGATACTTTTCGTTAATAATAGAGCAGGTGTGTCTGATAGATTCCTCAATCGGTATAAAATGAAACCCTGGTAATGCATTCAAAATTTTACTGTTGTCGAAATAAACTCTTGTCATTGCGGTCTGTGCAGTTTCCTTTGTAAGCAACGATTTTTTTCCCGTCAGCGCCGCTTTTAAGGCTTCAATACGCCAGATAACTTCTGTCATTAAAGTTGTCACTTTTCGATGAGGAGGTTTTTTATTAAAACATTTTGCGATCGATGTGAACACTTCCCTGTAAGATAGATTTTCAGCATTTAAAATGAAACGTTCACCATTTATTTCTGTGTTCATTAACAAAATCATAATTCGCGCTACATCTCTTACATCGATAAACCCCCCACCTCCTTCCGTGTACCATGGAAACTCATCATAGGCAGATTTAAAAATTGCCGATGATCCGGTTTGCCAGTTGCTGCTGCCCCCCAGGATCAATGAAGGATTGACGATCACTGCATCCAACCCTTCGCCGATACCTCGCCATACTTCCATTTCCCCCATGTACTTTGACTTGCCATAGATACTATTGCTTGTTTCTTCCGTCCAGTTCATGGCTTCTGTGATTACTGCATTGTTGCGGATTCTTCCCATTGCCGAAACGGAACTGACATGCACCAATCTTTTCACTCCGGCATCAAGGCATGCATTAACAACGTTCGCTGTTCCTTCAATATTTATTTTAAACAACTTAAGTTTTTCCTTTCTTTCAAATGAAACGAGCGCAGCACAATGATACACATGTGTAATGGATTGCATAATGGCGCCTAACTTTTCTACATCAAGAATATCACACCTTTCAACAATTAAGTTCGCATGCTTTGTTTCGATGGGGGTGGAATGACAGAGAGCTGTCACAAGGAACTTCTGTTCCAACAATTGTCTCGTCAGCTCAGCGCCAACAAGGCCCGCCGCGCCTGTAACCAGGATCTTTTGTTGCTCAACGGGAAAATTATTCATGACATGCAATGTAAAGTTTTTCAGAAACAGAATGACTAACGGAAGAAAGATTATTAACGTTAAGAGATCGCTCAGCGCACTCGCGTGACCAGGCCTGTGGAATAAATTCAACGATCTAAACAGCGCTTCTAAATTGCTTCAGAAAACGCAAGTCATTTTCACTGAAAAGTCTTAGATCTTTGATCTGGTACTTCAGCATGGTAATTCTTTCGATGCCCATTCCAAAAGCAAAACCGGAATATTTTTCCGGATCGATCCCACAGTTTTTCAAAACTTTCGGATGAACCATTCCGCAACCAAGGATTTCAACCCAGCCGGTATGCTTACAAACGTTACAACCCTTTCCTCCACAAATGAG
>JBBSPT010000112.1:0-8177 GCA_038258515.1 Chitinophagales bacterium
CCCTGCACGTCCTTTTTTAGTGGTAATCACGATAACGCCGTTCATAGCCCTTGCTCCATAAAGTGCAGTAGCGGCGGCATCTTTCAAAATATCAAATGTCTCTATGTCATTCACATTGATGCCTGCCACTGAAGAGCCGAGTAATGTGGTTGGGTCTCCGCTGGAGAGTTGGTCGTTTGAAATATTAATAATGTCCTCGAGCACTACTCCATCCACCACCCACAGTGGTTTGTTATCCCCATTGATGGACGTTGCCCCCCGAATTCTTACTTTAGGAGCACTGCCAAAAGTGCTGGAAACGTTTTGAATTGAAACACCTGCAGCACGACCTTCTAACATTCGCGTAACATCTGTCTGACCGGGAATTTTGATGTCATCCGCTTTAAGTGTTACTGCTGCGCCGGTAAATTTCTTTTTATCTATTCTTTGAAAACCTGTCAGCACCACCTCGGCGAGCGTTCCTGCTTCCGGGGCCAAATTCACTTCAATGAAACTTTGTCCCGGTGACAGAGAAATTTCCCGGCTTTCATATCCCACTGTACTAATTACAACTGTTGACCCTGCAGGAACGTCCTGCAATACAAACTCCCCGGATTCGTTGGTATTAGTTCCTCTTCCGGTGCCCCTAACCAATACGGATACTCCGCTGAGCGGTGCGCCTGTGCTATCCCGCACAATTCCTGTGATAGTTGTGTCTGCAGAGGAATTCAAAGAAACATGTGATGAACTATTAAAATCAGAAGGATTTGCGTCCGCAAAATGAACAGATGCAAGTAGAAGTATGATGCCGGTCACCTTTGAAGCAACTTTCTGAATATGCCCGGCAGCCTGGAAAATCCAGTAGCGGTTTTTTAGTCGAATCATAGTTTAAAGATTATAACCAGCGATTTCAGGTAATAAATATTGCAAGTTATCACTTGTATCAGAATCTCAACGCTTGAATTTATTGAATAATGGGAACTCTGGCTTGGGAGTAGGGATCCATTAAATCAATTAACATTGTGAAATTGTGGTTTACGTTGAAACTGCCGAACAGAAAAACGCTGGTTAAATGAAAATGACAAAGTTATACGGACAAGCGCTGCATTTCAAAACAACGCCAATCGCCTTGCTTGTTTTCGTTATTATATAACGAAGATTTATTGGGCAAGGTTTGCCCTTGTATAGATAAAAATGAAAGTGCCTTCATTTATAATTTATTTAATGGTCAATATCTTACCGGATTGAGCTGTTCCTGCAATTGGTCACGGAGAAAAAAATTTATTTTTGCCACATTCAATTCATTAAAATCAATTCTATGAACAAGGGGACAGTTTCGGAATTTATAGAACATCATTACCGGCACTTTAATGCAGCTGCCTTGATGGATGCGGCCAAAGGCTATGTTGCCCACATAGATGAAGGAGGTAAGATGCTGGTTTCACTGGCAGGAGCTATGAGCACGGCAGAACTTGGAATTTCATTTGCAGAAATGATCAGGCAGGATAAGGTTGCGATCATAAGTTGTACAGGCGCGAACCTCGAAGAGGACATCATGAATCTTGTGGCCCACAGCCAGTATAAAAGAGTTCCAAATTATCGTGATCTAAGTCCACAAGACGAGTGGGATCTCCTGGAAAATCATTACAACCGGGTGACCGACACCTGCATACCGGAAGAAGAAGCTTTCAGAAGATTGCAACAGCATATTTATAAAATATGGAAAGATGCGGATGCAGCCGGGGAGCGTTATTTTCCTCACGAGTACATGTACAAAATGTTGCTGAGCGGTGTACTTGAACAGTACTACGAAATCGATCCTAAAAACAGTTGGATGCTTGCTGCTGCCGAGAAAAATATTCCGATTGTCGTTCCGGGGTGGGAAGATAGTACCATGGGAAACATATTTGCTTCCTATGTAATCAAAGGCGAACTAAAGGCTTCCACAATGAAAAGCGGGATCGAATACATGGTAGAACTGAGTGATTGGTACAAAAAAAATTCATCCGGAAAGGGAATTGGCTTTTTCCAAATTGGAGGCGGAATCGCAGGTGATTTTCCCATTTGCGTCGTACCTATGATGTACCAGGATCTTGAGTGGCATGATGTTCCTTTCTGGAGTTATTTCTGTCAGATCTCAGATTCTACAACTTCCTATGGTTCATATTCCGGCGCTGTTCCCAATGAAAAAATTACCTGGGGCAAACTGGATATTAATACTCCGAAATATATTGTTGAGAGCGATGCCACTATTGTTGCACCATTAATATTTGCATGGGTGCTGGGTTGGTAACCGGAGGATTAACCTATGATTGTTTTCTCCTACGGTTTCCACTTTCGGACTAAGAATAGAATAAGTAAAGCAAGCGACAGCAGAAACCAGGCATAGAAGATATAATTTCCGAGCGTTGGTGCATTCGTGAAAAAAGCATAATTCAATCCAATGCCTATGGTTGAGTTTATCAACATCCATAATACCACGATCGAGATTGATGAAAGTATTTTTCCTAAATACTGTCCCAGGTTGGGTTCTGCGTCGCTCATGCAATAAAAATACTCTATTTGATTTCAAATGGATTTACTCACTGATCAGGAAATTTTTGAACTCAAGGCTATCGCCTGAAAAGACGTTGAAGTCAACAGGACTATTGATTCCGTTTACCCTGCCGCGTTCGCTATGCTGCCAGAAAATCCATTTACGCTCGAGCCTCGGTTTCTCGGGTTGAAGGTAGTGAGCGATCCAGACAGGGTATGTTGAAAAATCTTTTTCGAGATAATTTTTATAAAAATCGATGTTGGTATATATTATCGGTCGCACATGGTAGTGGGCTTCCACTGTTGTCAGCCAATCATCTAACTCCTTTTTTATGATCATTATAGACGCACCGTAGGTTTTTTCAATATCTAAAACAGGGGGCAAATCTCCTTTTTTCAATGTGACAATATCTATAAAGTTCTGTGCCTGCTTCTTGCCGTTTTTGCTGGCGATAAAAAAATGATAGGCGCCACGCGGAATCTGCTGTTCCAGGCATTGCAACCAATTTTGCCTGAATTGAGGATCAACTTTACTGATCCCTTCAGTGGCCTTAATAAATGCAAATCCAATTTTGATCCCGTTGACTTCCATGCTCCTCACTTCTTCCCAGTTGATGTTTCGTTGATAGCGGCTCACATCAATCCCATGGATATTATATCCAGCGGGAATATCGATTCCAAAGCCGGGATAAAAAACGTGTGCCGGTTTCGTAAAAAAATTGACTATGTAATAAACGCTTGCTGCTGCTACGACAAACCAGAAGAAAATTTTATAAAAAGACTTTGCGAAGGATGTACGTTTCTTTCTACGGGCCACAGATGGGAGTTATGCTTTACCTGTATAATATCACTAAAGCTTGAGAATTTTTTTCGCAAACTTAAATGAATTTCCAGCTTCTATTTTAAGAATGTACATTCCTTTGGGGAGATTTCCTGTATTTAATTCTGTGAATACTGAATTTTCAATTGACAGTGATTTCCTGTAAACCAATTGGCCATTTTCTGAAAATATTTTTAGAGTGGCTTTCGATTCTTTAAAATGCGCCAGGTACACTATCAGCGTTTCCCTAAAAGGGTTCGGGAAAACCTGGACCGAATTTTCAGGTGTCGAATGATCAATTATTTTTTCCGAAGTGTTGTTTCGTGTGATCAGCCAATACTCCGGATCTATAATCACTGTATCCGCGATGAAGCCAATATTTTTTAAAAAAACTTCGCCATTAGTTTTGTTATCTATTACAATTGTTTTTTGGTTTGTTGCATTCTTAAACATGAGTGCCACGGGTAAATCAAAGAAAGGTACTGAAGGATCAGAAGTCTTTTGACTCATTTTAATCTTCACATAATCACTTCCCAATTGCTCCCATGTCACATTATAGGAAGGATAACCTTGCTCATAAATCCATTTCGCAAAAAACTTTGTGAGGTCAATGCCACTCACATCTTCAAGGTTCCTTTTCAAATCTTCAGTCTTTGCAAAGCCAAACCGGATCGAAGAGTCCTTGAGATATTTCCTTACCCCATTAAAAAAAACTGAGTCTCCAAGTTTCCAGCGCAGCATGTACAATACGTGGGAGCCTTTCCTGTAGCTTAGCCGCCCATCGAAAATCCTGTTAACATTGGTAGTATCGTCAACCCAAACGGAGCCGTCCCGTAAAGCCGTAATATTTTCGATCTCTTTTTTCCGGATTGCTATTGCATTCTGCGGATATTTTTTTTCATTGTCCATGCTCGCAAGGAAAGTTGCAAATCCTTCATTCAGCCAGATATCGCTCCAGCTTCCGCAGGTAATCTTATCGCCAAACCATTGATGCGCAAGTTCATGAGACATTAGCGTTTCGGATGGAGAAACAAGGAAGGTTGAGGTTTGATGTTCCTGACCACCACCCCAGCCAAATTGCACGTGTCCGTACTTTTCTTTAATGAATGGATAGTCTCCGAAGATGGAACTATAATATTGCATCGTTGCTAATACAAGCGGAGTATTTGTCTTAAAGATCGATGAATCTTCAGGGTAACAAAAGGTTTGCATCGGCAAATTGACAGGACCAATTTGCACAGAATGATTTAGTTCGTGATAGTTCGTAACAGCCATGCAAATGAGGTAGGAAGCAATAGGATACCGATGTTTCCAATGTGTTGTTTTATATGCTCCATTTATGGAAATACTTTTTCTCAAACCGTTTGAGGCCGCTGAATAGTCCATTGGAGTGGTGATAATTACGTCAATGGAATCTGCTTTGTCGTCGAGTCCGTTCTTACATGGCCACCAATCCCTGCTCCCATACGGCTCACTCAATGTCCACAAAACCGGTATCCCCACATGGGTAGTCGTCACGAAAGATCCGAAACCCGTGTTTGGAGGAACGCCGTGATAGTAGATAGAAACGGAATCCAGTTTATTAGCCGGAACAATTTCACCCAGGTTTATCCTGATAATATTGTTTCCTCGTGCAAAGGCAATAGGTCTTTCATTTTTTATAACGCTGTCTACTGCCAGGTCATTCATGAGGTCAAAGGAAATGGAATCAGTGTTCTCTGTAATTACAAACCATGAAGTGACCTTCCCTGAAATAAATCTGATGGCAGGATCCACTTTCCACTCACAACGATAATATCTGACATCAAAATTTTCGGATGCCACCGTAGCTTGTTCTGCATTGGAAAACCTGGCACTGGAATTTTTTTCTGATAAAACAATGTTATCAATTTGACTCAAATAATTGTTCGATTGCTGTCCATAAGCGATTGATACAAAAAACATTAAAAAAAATAACAGGATTTTCATGTTCGATTTCATTAACGAAGCTTTAAGGCTGTCTATTGCTTTTTAAGATTTTGGGCATTATGTTTGCAAATCACGCCGCAATAACGAAAAAGCTATCGGCCTCCTCGTATCAAACTGCTTTTTATCAAACGTTATTATTGTGAGAATTTGATTCAGTCGGGGTTACTCACAACTAATCCATTTCTTTTTAATCCGGTTCCTAAAAAAGAACTGACAATATTTTATCATAAATCTAAATCTGTCTAATGGCAGTCATACTGTAAAAAAACAAAACGGTGTGATCATATTAAAACAAATCTTAGTTATGAAAAGAATTAATACAAAAAACTTTTTAGCTCTTACCGTTATTTTGTTCGCAATCGGGTTCAGCACTTCTGCACGTACGCTGATGACCTATCCCACCATATTCTCATTTATTCATTTTGAAATAAAGAAATCACCTGATTTGCCGGGAGTAGCAAATCCACTTTTTGCAGCCTACCCTTCCACCTTGAAGGAACATCGGATTCATTCAAAAGAGTACGTTAAAAAATATAGTGAGAAGAACCGGGCGGAGATCATTCATCTTTTTAATAAAGGCAAAAAGTATTTTCCAAAGGCAATAACAATTCTGCAAAATTATGATGTTCCCACTGAATTGCGCATGCTTCCGGTTCTCGAATCTGAATTCAATGCGAATGCACGGTCACCGGTAGGAGCAGTAGGTTATTGGCAATTTATGTCGGACCTGGCCAGAGAATATGGTCTCCACATCAGTAGTAAATATGATGAAAGGAAAAATTTCTCGAAGTCCACCACTGCGGCTGCTAAGTTTTTACGCGATCAACTTGACTATTTCGATGAAAATATGTTGCTGGCAGTAGCTGCTTATAATTGCGGACCGGGTCGCGTAAGATCTTCCATTAGAAAAAGTGGAAATCCTGATGCAGGATTCTGGGAAATAAAAAAATTCCTCCCGGCAGAGACCCGCAGGTTTGTAATGAACTTTATTGCATTGAATGTTATCTCGGAGAACTACGAAAAATTCGTCGATAAAAAACTCAATTTGAATGAACTGCCTCTCGTTGACAGGCCAATATTGCCGGAATTTGCATCGCTGGATTCTATGGACAATATAGACTCTATACCTTCCTTATCAAGCTTATAAAGAAGCCATTGCTTAAGTTATCAATGTACCTTTGCGGGGCGTATGCAAAAGTTCAACTATAACGACAGTATAAATTTTGTTCGCAAACTTACCGTTCGAAGACTATGGAATGCTGCAAAGGTTTTCTCAAGTTTCTATGTGAGCAGGCTATTGAAAAAGCCGGTGCAATGGGGTCTTCCCATGTCAATTTCGTTTGAGCCTACAACTTCCTGCAACCTGCGCTGCCCTGAATGTCCGAGCGGACTTAGGCAATTCACGCGTCCGACAGGAATGCTGAAGAAGAATTTTTTCAGGCAAACAATTGATGATGTCTATAAGGACATTTTGTACCTGATATTTTACTTCCAGGGAGAACCCTATCTCAACAGGGATTTTCTTGAAATGGTAAAATACGCCTCATCAAAAGGTATTTACACTGCTACATCGACTAATGCTCACTATCTGACGGATGAAACGGCCCGGAAAACTGTGGAGAGTGGTTTGGACAGGTTAATCATTTCAATCGACGGAACAACACAGGAGGTTTACACGCAATACCGCATCGGGGGCAATCTTAGCAAAGTGATAGAAGGGGCAAAGAATATCGTTAAATGGAAAAAGCAACTGGGAAGCAAAACTCCATTTGTTTTTTTCCAGTTTCTCGTGGTGAAACCAAATGAACACCAGGTGGAAGAGATAAAAAAATTAGCAGCAGAAATTGGTGTAGATGAAGTTCGTTTCAAAACGGCCCAGGTCTATGATTATGAAAATGATCCAAACCAACTCATTCCGCAAACTGAAAAATTTAGCAGGTACAAAAAAAATAAGGAAGGGAAAACGATTTCAAAAAATAAATTATCAAATCATTGCTGGAAACTTTGGCAGGCCAACGTCATTACATGGGACGGACTTGTAGTGCCTTGCTGCTTTGATAAAGATGCCGCTCACCAACTGGGAAATTTGCAGAATCAGTCCTTTAAGGAAATCTGGCAGAATGATAACTACAAACAATTTCGCAGAGAATTAATGTCCAGTAGAAAAAATATTGATATTTGTGCGAACTGTAGTGAAGGTATTTCTGTTTGGAAAGATTAAATGCTAACCTCCATCTTAAAAATTCTCCATAGTTTTATTCCAATTCTAATTTATGACAGGATTCAATAACCGCCTGCGCCAGGTAATTCTACTTTCCGTAATTATTCTGATAGGAATATTAATGCTTAAGCATTTTTATATCTTTCTGCCAAGTGTGCTGGGAGCAGTCACCTTATATATTTTGAGCAGGAAAACCTACATTAGGCTGACCGTAGAAAAGAAATGGTCGCCGATTTGGACAGCCATGCTATTCATTTTTGCATTTATTATTATTATTTGCCTTCCACTGTATATCGCTGGTTTGTTGGTTACCCCTAAACTGGTGGCTCTTTTCAATGACCCGGTGCAAATAACTGTTGCTATAAAAAGTTTTTCGCAACGGATCCAGGATGCAACCGGAATCGAAATCTATAATGGAGAAAGTTTCAAGAATGCGTCCCGTGAGCTTGCAGCAAATATCCCCATGTTGCTTACTGGCACAGCTAATTTTCTGACCAACCTGATCCTCATGTTCTTTCTTTTATATTTTATGCTGATTCATGGAGTAAAGATGGAAAAATACCTTCATGATATAATGCCGCTGCAACCATCCAATAGTGAGATGCTTGGCACGGAGACAAGTCTTATGATTCGTGCAAATGCCATTGGTATTCC
>JBBSPT010000113.1:0-8150 GCA_038258515.1 Chitinophagales bacterium
CTCTTCATCGAATTGTTCCTGGGCCTTTTCTACCAGGGTCACGATGTCGCCCATCCCCAGTATGCGCTGGGCCATACGCTCAGGATAGAATATATCCAGCGTATCCATTTTTTCCCCGCTGCTTATAAATTTTATCGGCTTGTTTACAGTGTATTTAATAGAGATCGCGGCTCCTCCACGTGTGTCGCCATCAAGTTTGGTAAGCACAACACCGGAGTAATTCAATCGCTGATTGAACGCAGCAGCGGTGTTTACAGCATCCTGCCCCGTCATGCTGTCCACCACAAATAAAATCTCTTTTGGGTCAACTGCATTTTTGATGTTGGCGACTTCGGTCATCATTACTTCATCAATGGCGAGTCTCCCGGCCGTATCTACAATCAATACATTTTTGTTTTTTGACTTAGCCTCTTTGAGGGCATTCTGCACAATCGACACAACGTCCTTATTTTCCGGTTCGCTATAAACATCCACGTTCACTTGTTCTCCAAGAATCTTTAATTGCTCAATGGCTGCCGGACGGTAAACGTCTCCAGCAACCAGCATTGGAGACTTGCCTTTCCTTGAACTGAGAAAGTTTGCAAGTTTGGCGCTGAACGTGGTCTTACCACTTCCTTGTAAACCAGCGATAAGAATGATAGCGGGGTTGCCGGTAAGATCGAGTTCGGTTTCGACACCTCCCATCAATTCGGTAAGTTCGTCCTTCACTATTTTCACCATCAATTGACCCGGGCTCACTGCGTTAATTACCTTTTCACCGGTTGCTTTCTCCTTGATGCTATCGGTAAACTCTTTCGCTATTTTATAGTTAACATCCGCATCCACCAATGCTCTCCTGATCTCTTTCACTGTGGAAGCAATATTCAATTCGGTAATACGGCCCTGGCCCTTTAAATTTTTAAAGGCGGTATCTAATTTATCACTTAAAGATTCAAACATAATTGCTATCTGGTTTTTATTAAATTACTGTCGCCAAAAAAGGAGGCGGCATTCTGCAACTTTTTCGGATTGTAAAATTAAGAAATGTAGCCGCAATGAAAAATGCCTGAAATGAGAGATTTTTTTATTTGGATAAATTAACTTCCGGAGCTTTCTTCCAACAATTTTCTGCCAGCTTCGGTGACAAAAATGCAAAGCAATTTTTTATCATTCACATACTCCATACGCGTATCGACCAACCCCCTTTTATACAACCCGGCGAGGGAAGATTTCATTTCTTCAGGCAGACACGGCACCTGCATATTAGAAGTACTTTGTTCTTTATCTAAACAATCCTTGAGTTTAGCGATCATTCGCTTTGTTGGTGGACGATTAAATTTTTTCATAAATAGATTTTAAGAACCAAAAAATGACGGAAGTCTGATAAAAGAATCACTCAGCCATTTTTAGAATAACACTAAGCAACAGTAAAAATTCACAATTTTAAAAGTTTTACTCTTCAACTGTTGTGAAACTGAATTAGTCGAAAATAGCCGGACTGCCTGAGATTCAGGTGGAATTCTCATTGGCTGTCTCACATTTCATTTTCCAAATAGGTACCCATTTTCACGTTACCGTGAAGATTCAATGTGTAAACCTACATAAGTTATAATTAAATCATTTATTCAAATACCAATCTTCCAAAAAACTCTGGCAAATGGAAATTTGGAGTTTCGGAATTAATATTTGACCAGGAGAAAAAATGAGGTTCGGGAAGCAAATCTCCGCATTTGAAGAAGTTCGCACTGCAACTCAGGCCCTGTAGTTTGTAAATGGAAGTGTACGTAAATGTGCTTAAGGGTATCGCGAGTGATAATTGCCAGGTTGATCCCTTGCCGCTTTCTGTCGTAATTAGTGACTTCCTTTTCAGATTATTTACCAGTTTTGAATCAAGCAATTGCCGGTTATTTTTTGAAGACCCATAACCAACCATAGCAGTCCCGATACAGTTAAATTCGAAATTATAGTAGGTCTCTCCTTCATTAAAACTTACAAAAAATTCCACGCAACTATCATCATGCACAGGGCTATTGACAGCATTGTATTGAGCTCTGATGATTTTTTCTTCAACGAAATATTTTAAAAAAATATTCGAACCATCATGGACAATTGTAAAAGAGACGCTTACGTTCGCAGCAAAGCGGGGCCAGGGGACGCATTCAAGTTTTTGCCTCTCGAATGTATCGAGCAAAACAGAGACTTCATCGAAGCATTCTGTTTCCACGTCATTTGAAATATCTTTTATGTTTATTGTTTTCATTGTTTGATTGTTAAATTCCCCTTTTTAGCAGTGAAATTTTGGAAATTACATCTGCTCAATCGCTGTGAAGTTCACCGGAAATTGCCCACTTATCCGAAATTCCGTTTTCTTCAGTAAGTTTGTTTCAACTGCACCTTTTATAGATATTGATACTTTTGAATCAAACGAATTTATTAAAATAGCACATTTATTTACGGCGCAAACGATTGCCCAATATCGAATTGCGCAAACGATTGTAGGAGGATTGACAAATACGTTAATGTATTTTTAAAGCCATTAATACTGTTTTATGAATCAAAATGAAAATCAAAACAAAAATGCGATCGTAATTATCGGCGCTTTATTTTTTGTATTCGGATTTGTAACCTGGCTCAATGGACCGCTTATTACTTATGTAAAACTTGCTTTCGGACTTGACACCGATTCAAAGGCTTTTATGGTTACCACTTCTTTCTACATGGCTTACTTTTTCCTGGCGCTGCCATCATCCTGGATATTGCAAAAAACGGGAATGAAAAAAGGAATGGGATTCGCACTTATGGTAATGGCTATTGGTACATTTATTTTTGGTCAGTTTGCTACCCACCGGAATTATCCCATGTCATTGGTAGGTTTGTTTGTGATCGGGTCTGGGCTTTCATTGTTGCAGACCGCATCGAACCCATACATCAGCATCATTGGGCCAATTGAAACCGCAGCAAGGCGAATTAGTATTGTTGGTCTTTGTAACAAAGTGGCGGGCATCATAAGCCCCATCGTGATCAGTGCATTTGTGTTACAAGGAATTAATCAACTGCAGCAAAAAGTAAACAGTGCTCCTGATCAACTTGCAAAAGATTCCATCTTAAATGAATTTGCGAAAAAGATTTACATGCCCTACATCATTATGTCGGTTGTGTTATTCGTTATCGCTTTTCTTATAATGAAATCTTCATTACCGGAAATAAAATCTTCCGAATCGAATAAGCAAACAGAGGCTGCCGAAGGCGCTAAGGAAAAAAGCAGCATTCTTAATTTCCCGCATTTATGGCTTGGCGCCATTTGTATTTTTGTGTATGTTGGAGCTGAAGTGATGGCCGGTGATGCTATTGGTACTTATGGGAATGGATTCCATATTCCAACTGACGAAACGAAATATTTTACTTCCTATACATTAGCCGCCATGCTGCTGGGCTATATCATCGGATTGATGACTATTCCAAAATACATGACGCAGCAAGTAGCATTAAAATATTCTGCAGTGCTTGGAATAATTTTTACGCTTGGAGCCTACTTCACGCAAGGTTATGCATCAGTTGCATTTGTGGCCGCTTTAGGATTAGCCAATGCGCTGATGTGGCCGGCTATTTTTCCTATGGCTATTAATGGACTGGGTCGGTTTACTGAAAAAGGTTCGGCAATTTTAATCATGGGAATCGCAGGTGGAGCTATCATTCCCAAAGCATTTGCCAGTCTCAAAGAACATTATGATTTTCAGTTGGTGTTTTGTTTGTTGATGATACCCTGTTATCTCTATATCCTATATTTTGCTATAAAAGGTTATAAAGCAGGTCAAATAAAAAACCGCGTAGCCAGGGAGAGTTACAATCTTAGCGCTAATAAAACTTAATTGCCAGTTAAATAAAAACGAAATGGGAAGAAGGAAGCTTGGGGGACGAGCGATGCCTCGTCAATTGTATAATGACTCTGCAGGAGTAGGGAAAAAACAAAGTAGAAGTAAAGCCTTTTTGGAATTACTTTAGAGCAGTTTCATTTATTACTACCGCTTCTATTGAAAAGCCAAGCCTTAAAGCGATTGCCCTTTTTTCCTATACGTTTGCGGAGAGCATTCAGCATATTTCATAAATTGACGATAAAAGAACTGGAGGCATTCATAGCCACAGGCATACCCTATTTCATTAGCCCTCATATCGGTTTCTGAGAGAAGTTTACGGGCCATTTTTATACGGTATTCGTTTAGAAAACTGAAAAAAGGTTTTTTTGTAGTCTGGCTGAAAAATTTGGAGAAGGCGCCTTCGCTCATATTTACCAAAGAAGCAGCGTTGGCCAAAGTAATTTTTTCAGGATATTTCTCTTTTATAAAATTGCAGATTATATCGAGGCGTGAATTAGGAATGTGGGTGTTAAACGAGAATTCCTCATCGCAAAGTATTTTAAACTCATTGGATTTTGCGAGATCATTCAATAATTGTAATAATAAGATCAACTTTTCAAAAGGTGGAAGTATCAGTAAGCCAGCTTGCTTTCTTTTAATTTCCTTACCAATGTATTTATCAAATTTTATTCCTTTTACCGACAGTTCCAGCAACCTTCTTATGTCTTTAAGCTCAGGGTTCAAGAGCCATTCTTTGCAGAGAAAATCTTCTCCCCATTGAATCACGAGAGATTTGTAATTGTGTTGTTTCTTTCCGCTATTTTGCCAGCGATGCGGAACGCTTGGCGCCAACAGTATGAGATCACCATCTTCAAAGTCGCCAATGTTATTACCAATGTACCTCGTTCCCTGGCCCTTGATCACAAAGTTCATTTCATAGTTTGGATGACAATGCAAAGGCGCATTTTCATCTCCTTGGCTTTTCAAAAAAATCGATGAAGAGTTTTGTGGAAATAGGGGGTATTCAAAGTTTGCCCTCATAATCATGGCTTGTTTTGATAACTAAAAATATGAATAATTAGCATCAACGGAAAATATTCATATCCCCAGCGGTTTCTTCTCAAAGCGAGCATTTGCGATTCAGCAAAACACGCGTAAAAGTTACAATCGAAACCGAATGAACAATATCATGGAATGGTCAAATTAATCAGCTTCTAAAATTTAATGCTTTCTGATTTTCCCTGGCCATAGATCAGCTTGAAGGAGCAAGGCAAACCTGCCTACCGTTAAAATTAAAACGTAAATAACGCAAGTCTTTTTTCTGTAAAATTTTATCGTACACAGCGCGAAGAAACCGCTTTCATAAATCATAATAGGTGAACTAATCGTCATAATTGTGGAGTTTGAACAATCGCAGTTCATCTAATTTTGTGGAGATAGGGAAATTGACTAACGGCTTACTTTAGATGACGGAGAGGGTTTAACTGCAAAAGCGGAATCGAACCCGATGAAAAAGCAAATGCCAGCCGACTCGTCGCTTACAATTTATAAAACAATTTAACTGCCTAAACCGGCAAAATGTATCGCCATATTTACTTTAAAACTTTTTTATTTGCACATTTCCTTTTGACAGCTTCTCTTTCCATTGGACAAATCATGGACTTCAATAGAGCGACAATTATCGCTTCGCAGAACCTGAAAAGTCCGGTAAGAGAAACTGCAATCAGGTTGTTGCATGAGGAAGTAGCGCAACGTACTTCTATAGATTTACCTATTCATTTAAAATGGAATAATGCATCAGCAATTGTTTTGGCCAAAACAGATGACAACGAAGTTGGAGATATAAGTGTGCCAAAAAGTAAAAGTGAAAATCCCCCCGAAAAAAAGCCGGAAGGTTTTAGAATTGTATCAACTCAATCAGATGGAAAAAGTACTCTTTGGTTAATTGCTGCTGACGAAAGAGGGATCATTTTTGCTATTGGTGAATTCCTTCGAACTGCCGAACTCTCGAATCAGAAAATTTCATTCAATAAAGAAAATGAAATTGCCACTTCACCAGTCTATCCCATCCGGGGTCACCAGCTTGGTTATCGCAACGCGGCAAACTCATGGGATGCATGGACTGTAGAGCAGTTTGAAAAGTACATTCGTGAGCTGGCGATTTTTGGAACGAACAGCATTGAAAACATTCCATTCCAGGATGACAGGCCGGGTCCGAACATGAAGGTTGCGCGGGAGGTGATGAACATTAAGCTGAGTGAGATCTGCAACAATTATGGCCTTGACTATTGGGTGTGGACGCCTGCAGATGTTGATCTTTCCGACAAAATAAAATTTGAGGACGAAGTAAAAAAGCACGCAAAATTTTATCAGGAATGTCCAAGACTTGACGGCGTTTTTTTCCCCGGCGGCGACCCGGGTGATAATGATCCCAAATATGTAATGCCTTTTCTTGAAAGAATCGCAACGGAACTTAAGAAGTATCACCCCAATGCCGGAGTGTGGATTTCTTTACAAGGCTTTGACGGTGGGCAGGTGGATTATTTTTATAGCTATCTTAAAGAGAATAGCCCTGATTGGTTGGCCGGAGTTGTCACAGGGCCCAGTAGCCCTGACCTTGCAGGAACGCGTTTTCGTTTGCCTGCAAAATATAAACACATTTCATACCCCGACATTACACATACCGTTCGTTGCCAATACCCGGTATTGAATTGGGACCAGGCATTTGCCCTCACCGAAGGACGTGAAGTTTGCAATCCGCAACCGTTTTATTATGCAAAAATTCATAATCGTTTCGCACCATTTACTGATGGATTCATTTCCTACTCTGACGGCGTGCACGACGACGTAAATAAAGCTCTGTGGACCCAGTTGGGCTGGAATCCTGAAAAAGAAGTGGGCAAAATTGTCCGGGAATATGCACGGTATTTCTTTGGAGCTTCACTCGCAGAATCAGCAGCCAATGGCATCCTGGCCCTCGAAAGAAATTGGGTTGGACCGTTGGAAGAAAATGGAGGCGTAGAGACAACATTTGCGTTTTGGCAAAATCTTGAGTTAAAAAATCCGCAGTTAAAAGATAACTGGCGCTGGCAGCAACTGGTGATGCGTTGCTATTACGACACCTACCTCAGGCGCAGAAAATTGTATGAACAAGCACTCGAAGAGAAAGCGAATGAAGAATTGGAAAAAGCGGCTGTAGTTGGCGCGGATAAAGCTATGGACGATGCTTTGATGATAGTAAATGAAGCTGAAAAAAATCCCGTCTATCCTGAATTAAGACAAAGAATATTCGATTACTGCGATGCCCTTTTTAAATCGATCGGTATGCAAACGAGTGTAAAGAAATATAACGCCAGTGGTGGAGAACGCGGCGCCATTCTCGACTTTATTGATTATCCCCTCAACAATCGCTGGTGGCTGACCGACGAGTTTGCGAAAATTCATCCGATGAAAACTGAGCAGGAAAAACTTGCCCGACTTGAAATAATTCGCACCTGGGAAAACCCCGGGCCCGGAAGTTATTATGATGACGTATCAAATATTTCCAAAGAGACACATGTCATTACTACTTCTGATGATGCAACAGATGTGGCATGGTGGGATAATGGAATGAGCCGGAGACGTTTGTCCACCCAACTTTTTCAAAATTTTCCCAAATTAATTTACGATGATCTCGATCCGGCAGGCGATTACACATTGAGGATCGCAGGTTATGGAGAAGCCTTGTTGCGGATAAATGGAGAACGCGTTGATCCTTTTATTTACAACAAAGATCTTGAAGAATTTAAAGAGTTCCATATTGAAGGTAAATATGTTCGTGATGGAAGAATCGAGGTTTCTTTTGATGAGCCTGAAGAATCACAATTGAACTGGAGGAAAAAGTCGAAAGTCTGCGATATATGGTTATTGAAGAAATAAAATACCTGAATTTTTTAATAAATTATTGTAGGAAAGATTCTGATTTTTTATTGGTGAAGTGAAGAAGGCTAACGATAATTTTTATGTAAAAGGAATGTTGTTGAGGCAAAGAATTTTTCATCCATGGTAGTTATTTAAAGTCAAAGTATGCAGTTCAGCATCCGTTAAACAAACTGAATGATTAAAAATCTTACACTCACCGATCTTTCAATTATCATAATCTATTTGCTGGCGATGGTGGCAGTGGGAATTTATTTTTCCAGGAAAAATAAAACCACAGAACAATTTACCAAGGCATCCGGGAAGATTCCGAGCTGGGCAATCGGTCTTTCACTCTATGCAACTTTTTTAAGCAGCAACACTTTTCTTGGTGTTCCGGGAAAAGCATTTGGCAGCAAC
>JBBSPT010000114.1:0-8082 GCA_038258515.1 Chitinophagales bacterium
ATTTCAACCAAATGACTGTTTAGGTTTTGGATTAGAAACGAATTGAAAGCGCCACCCCCGGTTGTAAACACACCCTGTTGCTCCTCCCGCTGAAACGGCAACAGCGCTGCTTCTAATTGAATGCAAATGTGTTTTGTAAAAGTACCCAGGGCATCTTCCGTTGACAAATCGAAGGATCGAATGATAGGAAAGATAATATCTGTTCCAAAAGAATTGGCAAGTGATTTCGGATGGGGAAGTTTGAAATATTCGAATGAATTCAATTTTTCAAGTAGATCGTAATTGACTGTTCCTTTTGCAGCCAACTTTCCTTCATCGTCAAACGCCAATCCTTTTTCGTTTGCGAGCATATTCAGTACCCTGTTGGCAACACAGACATCAAAAGCTATAATGTTGCTGTTGGTTTTGATCGAAAGATTCGCAATGCCGCCAAGGTTCAAAAAATAATTATAGTCCGGAAATAATAATTTTTCGCCCATCGGAACTATTGGGGCTCCCTGCCCTCCAAATGCAACATCGATTGATCGCAGGTCGGTGATTGTTGGAAGTCTCGTTTCTCCTGCGATGGCTGCTCCTTCGCCTAACTGGTGCGTCATTTTTTTTCCTGGTAAATGAAAGGTAGTGTGACCGTGAGAACATACAAGATTTACCTGGTGATAAAGGCCATTGTCTTCAATAAATTCATTGATCTTTTTGCCAATGTAGTTTCCATATTCAGTGTGCAACATCTGGTATTCCAATGCCGTAAGATGAATCGCATTTTTGAGTTTATTCTCCCAAACCTCACTATAATCGGAACATGAAGCGCACTTTATCTCATAGCTCCATCGTCCCGCTGTTTCCTGGAACTCTGCATAAACAATATCCAGACCATCCAGGGAACTTCCACTCATCAATCCGATTGCCTTATACACCATGTTGTGATTTTTATTGTCTGTTTAAAATTTTCGAATTTAGCTTTGTTCAAATTTATAACTTTAGGAATTGAGGCACCGTCAAAGAACACAATTTAAATTTTAAAAAATGGTACACAATCTTAGCGAAAAGCATTCTTTGGTGAGCAACTGGCTAAGTGAATTAAGAGATGTTGAAGTGCAGCAGGATCGCCTTAGGTTTAGGAAAAATCTTGAGAAGATTGGTGAGATTTGTGCCTATGAAATCAGCAAAGAACTTGATTTTGTGGAGAAGGAAATTACGACTCCCCTGGGAATATCGATTTGTAAAGTGCTGGAAAGCCAGCCGGTGTTGGCGACCATTCTGCGGGCGGGGATTGCCATGCACAATGGACTTCTGAATTATTTTGATAAGGCAGACAATGCGTTTATCAGCGCCTATCGAAAACACAAGCCTGATGGATCTTTCGACATAAGACTGGATTATATTAGTTGCCCGGAGATGGAAGGCCGGGTTGTAATTATTTCGGATCCTATGCTGGCGACAGGTTCTTCACTGGTGAAAACACTTCAATTCATAAGAGGCGAGGGCAGCCCGTCCAAAATTCATATAGTTTGTGCGCTTGCCTGCACTGTCGGGATAGAATACGTGTTGCGTGCTGAGCCAAAAGCTATCATTTGGTGCGGCGATATTGATGATGAATTAACTGCCAAAGGATATATCGTGCCTGGTCTTGGCGATGCTGGTGATCTTTCCTATGGTGCTAAGGTTCAAATGTAATATTCACCTCCGGGAGATCATCTTCGTTGCCATGTTCCCATATTTCTCCAAACCCAGTTGTTTCCATTCATGCATCAATTTTCTTATCATAATACTCTGGCGTAAACCGACAGCTTCTTTTAAAATAAAATAAAACTTATCTTTAAATTCTGAACTCTCGCTGAATGAAAAAATATCTCTGTACCGTATTCGTATCTTTTTCCATTGTCGTTTTAGCTGCTGCGCAAGACCCACATTTTTCGCAATTCTTTGCATCGCCACTTACCTTGAATCCTGCGTTAACCGGTAAGTTCGATGGTACGCTCCGTGTAGCGGGCAACTATCGAAATCAATGGCCCGCATTCAATAATGTTTATACAACATCTACATTGAGCCTTGACTTTGCAATTCTGAAAAGCAAACTTCCCGATTTCGATACCTGGGGCATTGGCATTTTAGCACTTACAGATAAAGCCGGCGGTGGAATTCTTAACAATAATTACCTTGGGCTTTCGACGTCCTACCATAAAGCGCTTGACGAGGATGGATTTCAACAAATAGGAATTGGATTCCAGGGAACATTTGGCCAGAAGCGCCTGGATAACAGCAAGCTTTTTTTCGAGGATCAATTAACTCCATTTGGATTTACGGGAGTTACTGCCGACATCTTCAATACCAATGATTTGAACATCAATTATCTTGATGTGAATGCAGGAATAATTTACACCGGATCGACTAATGATCAAAACAACTTTTACGTGGGCGCTTCAGTGTACCATGTCAATCGTCCTAAAGAAAGTTTCAAAGGCGGTAACTGGAACATAGCTCCAAGAGCCACTGTCAGCGGTGGTGGTTACTTTCCTGTGTCCGACATTTTAACTCTTCATACAAGCGCTATTTACCAGGTGCAAAATAAGTCTTCGGAAGTGACAGTTGGTGGCGCTCTTGCCACACCAATTGACCCGGAAAGCAGTACTCCTTCCAATGTTTACCTTGGATCATGGTTCAGGGTGGGCGATGCTATTATTCCCTATGTCGGTCTCGAGTTTGCGGGGCTTCGCATTGGAGCTTCCTATGATGTCAATGTTTCAGATTTAAAAGCAGGTTCGCAGAGCCGCGGTGGAATGGAAATATCCCTTATTTACATTAAACGTCCGCCGGGTTACAAGGGTATTCCTTGTCCGAAGTTTTAAATCTCTTTAATTTTCTTACAGTTTTCAATCGTATGCTTTTTTAGCGATGTAAATGCATTTTTCGCAAGATTGTACAACTGGATAATTAATGGAATTTGATCGATTTCTGCCGAGAAAATATTTGGCAACAAAAACCCCTGAGGTTATCTTTGCCGTCCCTCAGCAAAAAATGCCGCGTTGGTCAAGGGGTTAAGACGCCTCCCTTTCACGGAGGAATCACGGGTTCGAATCCCGTACGTGGTACAAGCTAATAATTTGAGATTGAATTAATTGGGCCGTTCAAGAAATGAACGGCCTTTTTTTGACTCATTGAACTCAAGCCTGTTCTTGAAAATCGGGAATTCCTCTCTCTTTATCCTTGCAATTGATATTTCAAAAATGAGGACGTTTTCGGACCTTTTTTTTATTTTGAATTGAAAGCAGCATTTGGGTCTACGATAGAAATTTGAGAGAGATTTTGAGAAACGATTCACAATTTTCCAGCTTGTTTTCCATGGTTCTTTTCATCTTGCCTGGCTAATATGCTAGGAGTTATTGTAAACCTTAAGAATTGGTTCCCTCAGTACTGAAGATTCATTGGTGCAATGCCAATAAATCACGTCAGCAATTGCTGCTGGTTTAACCCAATTCTCAAAGATTGCATCTGGCATTGACTTCCGGTTTTGAGCGGTATCAATGGTACTTGGCACTACAACACTCGTGACAACATTTTTCCCTTTTGCCTCGTGATTTAATAGTTCCGCCAACCGAAAGAGTAAAGATTTTGCAAGGGAGTAAGCTACCATTCCTTTTCCATTTTTAACATCAAGGCCCGGTTTCGAGCCAATAATGAAAATCCTGCCGGCGTTTTTTTCCATCATATGCAGAAATACCGGTCTTGCAATATTATAAGCCGTCTCGAAATTTAATTTATATTGTTTTGCAACATCCGAAGTTTTTGTATCAGCAATATTTCCCATCGCAAAACCTCCGACAGTTAAAACTGCTACATCGATTGATTTGTAATTTTCAATTGTCGTATCGATAAACTTTTTAGAGTCATCCTCGCCAGAAAGGTCCACAATTGCTTTTTGAAATTTATCGGGAGGAAAGTCCATTGATATGGGATCGTTTGGAACTACCGTGCCCACAACATAATAACCTTCATTTATAAATTTTGATACGACTGCCTGTCCCATATTTCCCGAGGCACCTGTAACCACGACAGTTTTCATTTTTATTTCGTTTTAATTTATCAAAATAAACAATAAACCCCCACAATAATCAGTTTTAATTTATTCAATTATTTACATTTTCTCACAAAATTTACCTGCTGTCGGAATGAAACTTACAACCCAAGAAATATTAGCCACCTCTGGTTTTACTAATTACTCGGATATCAAGAGATTAAAATTTATTTTGAACTCATTGAAAGAAAATGTTCAGGAGGGAGCAACCGTCCTTGATGTTGGTTGCGGCAATGGTATCATTACAAGAAGTATGGGGCGGGCTGGTTTTAAAGTGAATGGTATTGATGTGAGTGCGAAAGCGATCGAAAAGGCGAAATCCTCAAACGATTTGCCTAATGTAAATTTTGAAGTCGTGAGTGCTGAAGAATTAGCTATAAGCCTTTCCAAATATGACGCTATATTATGCAGCGAAGTGCTGGAGCATTTGAACGAACCGGAAGGTTTATTAAAAGTCCTTCATCAATCTTTAAAAGAAAATGGTCTTTTGATTGTGACAGTTCCGAACGGAATGGGGCCGCGAGAATTTTTTATTACGAAGCCGATTATCAATTTACAAAAAAAGGAGAATTGGCTTTGGAATTTTGTTCAAAAAATGAAAGTTAAGTTAGGATACTACGGCACTACCGTTCAAAGCGATGCTGCTGATCTTACACACATCCAATTTTTTACAAAAAAGTCTTTGGCAGCACTTGCAAAGGAAAACTCATTTAAAATCCAAAAAATAGGTAAAGTAAATTTTATCGAAAATGTTTTTCCTTTTTCCTTCCTGGCTAAAAGAATGCAATTCCTACAAAAGCTGGATTGCAAGGTTGCTGATCTTTTGCCATACCAATGTACCAGCGGATTTGTTTCTACCTGGAAGAAGGCTGGCTGATTAAGCTGTATTTATTTTTTAAATAGATAACCCGGAACAATTGGAGCAGGGTCCAAGTTGCAAGAATTGTCAGAAACGGTTCAACAGGTATTGTGTACCTGGAAATCGCAAGCAGCAATGTGTGAACAATAGTTATCACAACGATGGGGATGATCAATATCCCTGTATTGAAATCTTTTCTCAATTTCCACCAACCCACGATCCCGAATACAAGTAAAAAGAAATTACTGAGCGCCATAATCAATCTTGAGGAAAGGCCTCTGTTGCCATCGGAAGAAGATGGGATTCCCCACAATTCAAATAAATTGGCAAGCCTTTCTTTCGTGTATTTTGCCGGTTCTTCTTTTACATGTTCCAAATATTTATTAAGTGCATCCCTGTCCGTTACTACCTCCGGATGCTTGTGTACATATTCATAATCAACATCGTTTCCGGATGCAGTAATTGAATACATGATGTTGACTTTTCCATGTCCTGAAATAGAGAATTTACCAGTCTTAAGATAACAATAGTATCCCATCAATAACAGGGGAATGATGGCTGCGATCAGGAACCGAAAATTTATTTTTTTTAAGAAAAGAAGCTCACAACAAGTCAGCAGTACAAAAACCAATATAAGTTCAGTTCGAATAAGGATTGTAATTCCCATGAAAAGTCCTGTCAATAAAAAGCGCTTTCTAAAATAAAAGAAATAGGCGCCGGTAAGAAAGAAGGTGGTTGGTACTTCTGATGTGAGCCACCTGGCAATATTGATTTGAGCCGGTGAAAGTGCAAGTAGAAGAGTGGTGAGAAGTGCCAGCAGTTCATTCCGAAAAATTGTCTTGCTAATGCGATAAACAAAATAAAGAGTGGCTGTAGCCATCAGGATATTCGTCCACAATAGAAATAATTCGATTTTGTTTGTGAACACCATTTTTCCAAGAGCAATGATTAACGGATAACCGTTGGGAAAATAATTGATATATCCTCCGTTTGACAATGCCTCAGCCTGCTGAAAGTATTCTGGTGTGTCCTTATGTATGTGCGGTAGATGGGTAAAAAACGTAATAAAGATTCTCAGTAATATTCCGGCAATGAGTATAGCTATTAAAATCCGTTTGGAATCTGCTTTTTGGATATTGTAGAAGCGGGAGCTAAGTTTATAATCTTTTGTTGCAGTTGTCGTCATGAAATTAGCAATAACTGGATTTTGTCAGTAAAATAGAATTTACAACTTTTCTAATTCTTCGTGATGCATGTGCACTGTTGCCACTGAAAACTTATTTGCTTTCGGGGCTTTTAAAAGCGATTTTATTTGTAAAACAACAAACGCCGGAATATGCGTAAGGGCCAAGTAAATTTTTTTATCTGTATCTGATTTTTTTAGCGCCAAAAGAAAGCCTGATAAAAAACTCAATAAAGAAATCACCCATATTAAAAAGAGGGTTGCATCAAAAAATAAATTGAGGATTGTAATAATTGATGCTAATCCCAGCAGTATAAACATGGGAGGGCGTATCACAATAAAGCCGAACAGAAATAGGGTTGCACTAAATGTCACAATGCCTTTGCCCATTATCTGCAATCCCAAATAAAAAAAACGAAACCATGTATTGTTCCAGCGGGCTCTTTGCTTTACTAACTGATTTGGTCGCGATGTTTTTTCATCGAACACAATCGCTTTTTCTGCATAACCAATTTTATATCCTTTGGTAACGATTTCTTTTTGTAGAATTTTATCAAAGCCTGCTCCTGAACTTAGGCAGTGTTGCAGACATTCCTTGTATAGGCTAACAGTGAATGCCATTCCCGAACCGGCAAGCATGCTGGAAGAGCCAATGGCAGACAATATCTTTCGATTGTAGAAGAAATAGTAAATTTCATTTGCTGCATCAAGGCAGGCATAAGGAGTATCTAAATTCTTCGCTTTTCTTGTTCCCTGCACTGCCTCGTATCCTTTGTCAAATTCTACATTGAGTTCTTGAAAATAATTCTCACCTACCAGGTTGTCGCTGTCAATTATCGTGAGTCGTGTATGATTTCTTTTGAAATTATCAATCGCATAAAAATGTGATTTCAATTGATTTTTCAATGCCTGGCTTGGCCGAAGGATGATAACCTTTTCTTCATTGAAATTGTATTCCAACTCTGGACAATCATCTGCGACTACATAAATAAGATAATTTGAATAATGCTGTTGAAGCAAAGAATTTACAACATTTGGAATATTACTTAAGTCCTTATAAGCGGTAATCAAAACTGCGTAGTCTGGCTCTGCCAATGATGTGTATTTGCCGACTGACACTTTCGACTTTAGTAGGCAAAACAAAAAATATGAAAGTGACGGAAAGATAACCATGATCCAGGTAACAGTCTGGAAAGCGATCCATGTTATGTGGAGTGCGTTGATCATCATTTTCTTTTAACTTATTGTAGAAACTGGGAGTATAGAGACAGATTTAGTTTCTCGTGTTTTAACTGTTTTGGTTAACCGATAATAGACCTGTTCCGTTTTTCTAGTCATGACTGCTGCATCATATGCGGCTCTTACAGTTGTTATCGCATTTGCGGACAACTGGTCTCTCAACAATTTGTCTTTTGATAACGCCAAAATTGCCTTCGCAATATTTTCAACAAGATTATCAGTCTCAATCAGTAAACCATTATGCCCGTTTTTTACGATTTCTTTTGTTCCATCCACGTTGGTAGCTATAACTGCTTTGCCCATACTCATTGCTTCCAGGAGTCCAATTGGTAAGCCTTCCCACAGGGAGGGCAGCACGAAGATGTCTGCTGCTGCAAGGAGATCAGGCACATCCTGTCTGAATGGTAGAAAATGAACGTGATCTTTTATATTCATCTTTTCTACAAGCTCGTATGCCTGTTCTCTTTCATCTCCTTCGCCAACCATTAACAATTGTAAAGATGAATTTTCTTTACATGCTATTGCAAAAGCTTTTAGAAGACTCAGCGGCTGCTTATGTGCAGTAAACCGTGCAATGAAAGCGATTAAAATTTTGGTAGGGCTCACTTTGAGCTCATGGCGTATGTCTTTAAACTTTTGCTCAGGGTCGAACTTTTGCTGGTCAATGCCATTATTAATTACTACAGCTTTGAAAGAATTTATTTGTTGTTTCCCCGATACCCTGTTTGA
>JBBSPT010000115.1:0-8028 GCA_038258515.1 Chitinophagales bacterium
AAAAGCATGATAGGACTTCTCTTAATCTGAAACTTTGTAGTACCGCTATTTTTCTTGTGTTGCAGTTCCGTTTCAATACGCACTTTTGCCAAAAAATTTGCCTTGCGAGGTAATCTTTTATAGTCCTTTTCCAGGTTTACTATATCGTCAGTCAGTTTCTGAACGAATAACTCTGTGAGTTGATTCTTTTCTAAAGCAGCTTCATTGTATATGATTGGAATGGTTCGTAAATCACTGTTCATGAGCCAGGTTTTGAACAGGTACAATTCGCCACGGTTCAGGGGAATATCAATGACGATAAGCTCGGGGGGAAAAGATGTTAACAGGCTGCTTTTTGCTTCTTCAAAATTGCTAACTATGGTACATCCCGAAAACTGGAAGGCGTACTCTGAAAACCGCGAAAGATCTTTGGAAATAAAAAGAAAATTATAGTCGCAGGAATGAGGCGAGTTTCTAAAAATTACTCTCACCGGTCGCCCGGTGCTTTCGTCAGAGGTACGCATTGAAAACTAGTTTTGGGTTATTTAATCACGGATCAAAACGGCAAATACTAGGATCGAATCAAGATGAAAACTGCGACAACAGAACCGTGTTTTTTGAATCGGTGGTTCTTTTTAAAAATCCATTGTAGTCGCCGAAGTTTGTGAGGTTTTTTATAAGACGGGAAAGATAAAGAGGATCAAAAGGTTTAGTTAGAAAATATATTCCTCCCAACTCTTTTGTTTTTAATTTGAATAGTTCATCATCAGTGTCGGAAAGAATGATGATGCGAATATCTTTAAGTAGAGCGCTTGAATTTAAATTTTCTAATAATTCAAAGCTTGCGGATTCGGTGCTTGAAATATCCAGTATAACTATTTTTTTATTTAAATCACGGCGCAACTCGTAAAACGCCTCACTACAAGATCTGGCGCAAGTGACTGGAAAGTCTTTGCTCAAAACTGTGTGCAACAGGTAGTTCATCGCATAACATTCCCCTATCGCTAAAATTCCTTCTTTTGACATCACTTCAGAATTTAAGTTAATACTGATCTCTTGCTCAATGGGAAGGTTGTTCCAGGCAATACCTGCTCAGTTTGAATCAAATCAAAATGTGGTACTACAATCTAAAGGATAATGTTTGTAACTGGATACCGTAGCGGTAATAATCTTTAATAGGAAAAAAGCTGATTCAAAAGGAAGAAATGACAAAGACGTCAATTGGATAGCGGTGTAAAAATATTTAAAAAAATGAAGAAACAAAATATTTTGAAAAACTTTTATCATTTGAATTGGCTGACCGCGAAAATTTTACACGTATGTTAATAAGCAGAAATGATTAAGAATTTCCGGACAGTTGATTGGTAAAAATTAGGGACTGCGCTTTTGTTTAGCAAATCGAGAGTACAGACTGTACCAGGAAGATTCCCTGTATGTAATCAGTTTTTATGCATCTCTGCGCTTCGCTTTTTCCCATAAAACGGTTTGCCTGTTATTAACATACCTGGCAAAACCGATATATAAAGTGAGATTCATAAAAAGAAAATAATAGGGAATAAATAAGGCCCTGATTTTAATATTCCTGGAGGCAAATAGCCATCCCAGAGAAGCCATAGCAAAGAAAGTGATCTGGATAAAAAACAAAGTCGTGTACAAAATGTTGCCCATGCTTAGTAATAATAAGTTGCTAAAGAACATGAGAGGAATCAGGATTGGACAAACGATCCATCGTAACACACGGTGCGAAATGTATTGAAAAGAAAGCTTTTTATATTTAAAAATATTTAGAAGTTCTTTCAGCAGCAAAACAGATTGGAAGCCGCCTGAGCTAATTCTAATTTTCCGCTTTTGTTCATCCTTCATTGAAAACGACGGAGCCTCAGAGGCGAATGCATTTGGCTCATAAATGACGCGATAACCTTTTTGACAGATTTTCATTGAAATGATAAAGTCATCCAATAGCACAGAGGTTGGGACGGGCTCAAACAAATTTGTCCGGACAGAAAAAAGTTCGCCGGCCGCGCCCACTACAGTATAAAAATCAGAATCTAATTTTTTCAGGAATGATTCATACTTCCAGTAAAGTCCTTCTCCGGCACCGGCTGCGTCACTCATCTGGCTGTTGGTGATCACCTTTTTTTCTCCAGCCACTGCTCCTACATTTTCATTGCTGAAATGTTTTACGATTTCTTTTACAGCCTGCGCATTAAGCGTTGTATTGCAATCGCAAAATATCACAAAAGGAGTCGTGACATATTGCATGGCGCGATTGATGGCCGCTACCTTTCCTTTCCTTTCCTCAGAGTGCAAGACCTCGATGCCATTTCCGAAATGTTTAAGGATCTCCGGACTACCATCGTCTGAACCATCTGTAACAAAAATTATTTTCAATTTATTATTTGGATAGTCGAGCTCTAAAGAATTTTTTATTTTATTCCTGATAATTCCCGCTTCGTTGAAAGATGCAATTACCAGGGATACCTCTGGTTCAAAATTTTCTGATGCCCGTGGAGTTTTTCTTTTGGATAAATTCTTTATTTTAAGAATTGAGAATAGAATAAGTCCATACCCGGCATAACTATAGAATAAAATGAAAAGGCTTATCCAAAAAATGATGGCGAGCGCCAGATAGGGATCGAATACCATGTAATTACTTTGGGCTGTTGTCGGTTTTTAACTAACGACAATTCATCAATATTATTTCTCCTAAAGGATTTAATGCGCATCTGAAATTATTGTAGAAACTCATGCGCTAGATATAAGTTGTCTTTTAAAAATAGATTTAAGCAGGAGATTTTTAGTTTGCTGATTAGTTCAAAGAAAGAAGATTTAAACCTGCGAAAGCTTCTCTGGGAGCCAATTTAACCTGCATATATGCCGCTTGGGATATCTAATTGAAAAATTTATTGTTTCGACGAAAGCAATGTATTGCTTCAATCAATTTGTTCTTGAACTGAGAAAAAATAATTTTTCTAAATATTGCGAAAACCCAATTTTTGTATTAATCTTACACATTCTTTCTCCAGATTTCCTTTTTTAACCGACTATATATTGTTCTTCTTGCGAGTTCCTCCCCGAAGCTCTTTGCAAGTCAACGTACCATCTATCCTCATTAACTGATACTCTTCCAACATCTTTTCGAAAGTTAGCCTTTATCTAAAGCTCTAAACTTTAATTTAATTTAAAAAGATGAAAAAAGTATTCTACCTGATCATGTTGCCGGTTCTATTGTTGTCCATGAACCGTTCATTTTCCCAGGCAAATGTCTTGGACCCTGCAGATCCCGACGTTGTGTTCACAACAGCTAACAGGCCGGCAGCTCCGGCTTTTGGCAATAGCAATATTATCAAATGGGGTCATACAAGCCGCCTTAGTTGGAATCCTTATTCCAAAGGCTACCGCTCTTATATTTACCAGAGGATGCCTTTCAGGTTAAAGTATCCAAAGACTTATCAGCACAATGTCGCTGATGGCAAAAAGTATCCCTTGTTCATCTTCTTCCACGGATTAGGAGAGAAAGGAGATATTTATGATAATGAATATCAACTATTGCACGGTGGCGAAACGCATGCGCAGAATGTTGACAACGGAAACTTTGATGGGTTTCTTTTTTATGCTCAGAGCGAATCAGGTAATTCACAGGATTATGAAGCGAGAATTTCTAACCTTATAGATTCCCTGGTAAAATATGTAAAGGTTGACATCGACCGTGTAATAGTGAGTGGCCTATCTTCAGGAGGATCAGCAGCCTGGGATTTCGTGTCAAATAATTCTTATGGTAAAAAGGTATCTGCAGATATTCCAATTTCTGCAGCATCTCTTGTTTTCACTTCTTCTTTCCCCAATTTTATTACTGTTCCAATGTGGATGGCCAATGGTGGCCAGGATGCTTCTCCGGCGCCTTACACAGTGGATCAGGTTATAAAAAGTTATAAAGATCTTGGCGGAAAAATGGATCATACGTTTTTCCCCGATCTGGGTCATGGAGTTTGGGATAACTTCTGGGCGACACCAGGATATTTTCAGTACCTCTCTGCTCAAAACAAAACCAATCCGCTTGTATATTTTCAGCGTAATGAATTCTGCCCTTCTGATGCAGTCAATGCGAAGCTTGGATTATATCCGGGCTTCTACGCTTACCAGTGGGATAAAAATGGTGTAGTCATAAGCGGAGCCACATCAAATACCTTTACAGTTACTCAATATGGGACTTATCGTGGAAGATATAAGCGGACATCTACGTCAGCCTGGTCTGATTGGTCGCCAATTCCCGCTGTGATTTCACAGAAACAAGCGACAGTTACACCGCCGATTCAAACCAACGGTTTGTTTAGTTCTGTATTGCCATCATTGGACGGTAAAACTACGGTGCCATTAATGGTACCAGATAATTATGCCGCTTATGAATGGAGAAGAATAAGTGATAACGGTTTGGTGAGTTCCTCTAATAAATTTGATGCACCAGTTGGACAATACAAGGTGATGGTTACTGAACAATATGGTTGCAGCAGTAGCTTTTCCAGCCCTTATTCAGTTATAGCAGCTAACGGCTCAAACTTGCCGGATAATATTACAAATCTATCAGGAGTTGCTTCGAGTAGCAGTTCAATACGACTCGATTGGAATGACAATCCAACTCCGACAAATAATGAGACTGCTTTTGAAATATTCAGAAGTACAACTCCTGGTTCAGGTTATTCATTAATAAAAAAGGGAGAACCTGACGTATTGAATTTTTCAGATTCGAATTTATTGGCAAATACCAAATATTATTATCGCATAAGGCCAATTAATTTGAATGGTGCTGGTGCTGTAAGTAGTGAAATTGGTGTTTCAACAACGAAAGATGTCAAGGCACCCACAGCACCCACCAATTTAATAGTCACCTCCACATCAAGAAGTTCTATTTCTTTATCATGGGATGAGGCAAGTGATGATGTGGGAGTTTATAAGTACGATGTGTATATTGACGGGGTTAAAGCATTCATTACCGAAAACACCTTTATAACATTAAGCGGTTTGACGGCGCTTCAAACTTATGGTTTTTATGTAATCGCACGTGACTTGACCGGCAACCTGTCCCCTGCCAGTAATCATGTAAGCGCCAGTGCGGCATTGAACGGATTGAATTACAAATATTACCAGGGATCCTGGAGTGTATTGCCTGATTTTAATAGTTTAACTCCAGTAAAAACTGGAACGACGCCGAATGTCGATATTTCTGTGGCAACACAAAACGAACAATTTGGAATTTTGTGGGAAGGTTCTATAAAAATTCCGGTGACCGGCAGCTATACTTTTGAAACGAGCAGTGATGACGGAAGTAAATTGTATATAGGCTCCTACGGCTACGGTAGCACTCCACTCGTAAATAATGATGGGCTTCATGGAACGCAATCTGCAACTGGTACGATTTCATTAAATGCCGGAACTTATCCTATTGCAATTACTTTCTTTCAACAAGGAGGGGGCAAAGTCATGAATGTTTACTGGAAAAGTACTGCTGCAGGAATAAGCAGACAAATTATTCCAAACTCTGCATTTGCCGATGTAGTAAATATTCCGCCAAGTTCATTGCCTGCAAAGCCATCTAATCTTTTGGTAAACGCAACAGCTTATAATAAGATCAATCTTTCGTGGAATGACAACAGTAACAACGAAACTGGTTTTGAAATTACCCGTTCCACATCTTTGCTGGGCGCTTATGTAAACATTGGAACCACGGGAGCCAATGTCACGAGCTTTATTGATTCAGTGAATCTTTCTCCTTCAACAAAATATTGGTATAAGGTTCGGTCAGTGAATCAGTATGGTGAATCTGACTTTGTCAGCATTTTGCAGGGAAGTTGGGGTTTCAATGGTAATTACAATGATGGAAGTGGCAACAACAGGAATATGAGCGCAGGAAATAATCCATCATTCAATGCTGGTGATAAAAAAGAGGGTACACATTCTTTGTCGCTAAATGGTTCCAACCAATATGCGGACATGACATTTAGTGCCAGTCGCCGGTTTCCAAGTGATGGTTGTACAACGAGGAGTATTGCCCTTTGGATCAAACCAAATGCTTCCTCAATCAGCGGATCCAACAAAATAATTTTTGACTTCGGGGGATCTGACAATGGTATTGCTCTGAGGTTCAATAGCGGCTCATTGCAAGCGGGTATCGCAAGCAGTAATTCAAGAACAACCGCCATTGTAAACAGCGTCACTTCTAATAGCAAGTGGGTTAGCAATGGATGGAATCACATCTCCGTTGTTTACAATGTGAATGTGTTGCAACTGTTCTTGAATGGTTCTTTGATGGCATCCACCAACCTGAGTTTTAGTTCCGTTGGTAGTTCCACCAATTCATCAAGAATAGGCGCAACTTATAGCAGCAATGCCTTTGGTTCATCAACAAGCTCAACTTATTGTGCTGGGTTGATTGACGATATAGTGATTCTGAATGAGCCGGTTTCGGGTGCGGGTATTTTAGCAATCATGAATCAATCTTATGGTGCTGATACTACTTTTGCTGCACCATCTCCTCCAAACGCGCCATCACAATTAGTTTCGACCGCTCAAACTGCTGCAACGATTTCACTTTCATTTAAAGACAATTCATCAGACGAATCTTCATTCGAAATTTATCGTTCTGTTACAACCGGAAATAACTTTAGGCTGCTAACCTCTATAGCCGGTAGTTCTGGCGCAAACCGGAGTTTTATCGACAGTAATTTGTTTTCTAATACAAACTATTTTTATAAAGTGAGAGCTGTAGGAGAAGGTGGAACATCAGCCTTCACTACAGACTTGTCGGTTGTTACTGCTAATAACATACCTGTATTTTCACCTGTTAGCAACTTCTCAATGAGATATGATACACAAAAAGATCTCACAATCTCTGCTACGGACGTAGATGCGGGAACGTTAGGTTTATCATTTGTAAATCCATTACCGGCATTTGCTTCTTTTACTAACACATCTAATGGAAATGGAATTTTGCACCTTAACCCTTCAGTTTCTGACCAGGGCGTTTACCCGATTTCAATTTTGGTAACGGACGCAAACCAGGGAACAAATACACTTGCATTTACGCTGACGGTGAATGATAATTATGTTCCGGTGATCCAGCAGATAACTAATAATCCGGTAGCGGAAGGATCAAACTCATCAATCGGCCTGGCTGCAAACAAGCAAGGAGGTAATTCGACGCTGATTTGGACTCTGGATGCTGCTCCCGCATTTGTTACACTGACTGACGCTGGAAATGGAATCGCAACTCTTGGTGTTATTCCAGGTTATGCAGACGCCGGAACTTATACGGTGACGGTAAAATGTATTGATGGAGTTGGAGGTGAAGTTTCTGAATCGTTTAATCTTGTGGTGACAGATGCTACTCCTTCCTCTGAGAAAGTTTATATAAGCATGAAATATTATAGTGCTAATGCTCCTGCACCATGGAACAATATCAATTCTACCAATACTTCCGGTTTACTGAACAGCAATGGCGCAGCTACTCCGGTAGGCATCGAGTTCCTGGGTACTTCATGGAATGCGGGTGATGCAGGTGCTGTAACCGGAAATAACTCTGGTGTGTATCCTGATGCAGCGATAAAAGATTATTTCTGGTTTGGAGCTTATGGAGCTCCGGAGAATGTCAATGTAAACCTTAAAGGTTTGTCTGCTTCAGCAAAGTATAATGTTTCAATATTTGGTAGCAGTGCATGGACCGGTTTAGGAAATAATGGAACGACAAACTATACAATTAATGGCGTTGTAAAACCCCTGTATGTTGACAATAATCAACAAAATACCGTGACATTTAATTCTTTAACACCAGATGCAAACGGTATGATCACTCTTAATTTGAGCAAAGGTGCTGGCGCTCCATATGGAATGGTTAACGCCATTGTTCTTGAAAAACAATTCGATGACGGAACCGCGCCTGTTATTCCAAAAAATCTCGTAGCCGAGGCTTTGGCAAATGGAACTGTTGGGCTAAGTTGGAATGATGTGGCTTACAATGAAAACAATTACCTGGTGTACAGATCAGCAACTGTTGGC
>JBBSPT010000116.1:0-8000 GCA_038258515.1 Chitinophagales bacterium
ATTTTGTCTTCATAACGCACAAGTGCTGCCGGGAAAATATACTGAGATTGCTCGCCGGTTTTTAACTGAACCTTCAGGTTTATGGGAACAACCCCCAATGAAGTTAATGTGTCAGCATAAGTTCGCGATGTACCCGGAACAGGATCCTCCGGAGAAAGCAACCTGTAACGAATGTTTCCTTTAGCATATTCCTTGAACTCCTGCAATAGTTCTATGGAGCTATTGGAAAGTTTTTTAAATCCCGAGGGCATTTCCCCATTTAAAAAAATGTCTATCTCAACCGGCTCAGTTAGGTTTCTCAGAATCTTTTTTACAGGACTGGAAATAGTAAATCGTTTCTCATTTGTAAGATCAATCCTGTAATGAAATATGGACGCGAAGAAATTAATCGCTGCCAGTGAAATCAAGACAATCAACATCGTCCACACTTTATGGCGGGGAGATAACTTGTTCATTTGCCCCGGATATTTTTAGTGAAGATTTGCCGGGTGAGAAAAAGAAAAAGGCAGATAACACTTATAAAATAAACAAGGTCTCTTGTATCTACCACGCCACGGCTAATGCTCCTGTAATGAAAGTCGATACCAAACATTTCGAGATAATAGTCAAAATTTCCCGAGAAAACCGGTAACTGGCTGATAGCGTGGAATCCATAATAAAGGATAAGACATCCAAATGCTCCAACCAGGAATGCGACTACCGGATTTGAAGTGAGAGCAGAGCAAAATAAACATATGGCTCCGAAGACTCCGGCAAGAAGAATCAGACCAATGTATGAGCCGATAATTCCTCCGGTATCGATAGCGCCTGATGACGAAAAATATTTGATAGTTATTACGTAGAGAATCGTTGGAATGAGGGCAAAAATTATAACTATAAAAACTCCAAAATATTTTCCGAGTACAATTTGCCATCTCGAAAGAGGAAGAGTTTGTAACGTTTCAAATGTGCCCGTTCGAAATTCATCGGGAAAACTGCGCATGAACAATGCAGGGATTAAAAAAACAAAAATCCAGGGAGCAATTTCAAAAAATTTATCTAACGTGGCGTAGCCGAAATCAAATAAATTAGTGTCTTTTAAAAAAAAAAGAAAAAAGCCTGTAACAAATAAAAACAATATCAATGTGATATAACCGGTAAGACCGCTGAAAAACTGGTGAAGCTCTTTTTTGGCAATAGATATCATGGAGGAATATAGCCTTATGTTCAGATTTGAAAAATAGTTAAAAGTTTTCGATTTCACTCCAAGCAGCGTTTTATTCCCGGATGATGTCTATTTAGTACCATGATTAATTGCACAATGAATTGTGCTCCTTCCCCTTGAGATACGCCCTGAGAATGAAGACTGATATAACTTTTCCTAAACAGAAAAGCAATCTACAGAGATTCTACTATGAAACGTTTACCTAGACAGACTGCTGAGCCGTCTCACTAAAGAGGCGGCTTTTTTATACCTGTTAATTCAAATTTTTTTCTGACGGCATACGAGTTGAATTTTCAAATTGTGAATTTGATGTGGAAGGATTATTTGAGAAGAAAAGCATCCTGCCGTACGTTAATTTATTAGTACAAAAATTTCGAGAATATACGATGATGGGCGTAACGGTCGTAAAAAAGGATTCCACTTAACCGGTTCCGGTTGGTAAGCCCTTAGTTTGATGCTCCGAAGAAATCTATTAAGAATAAATGCTGAGAAAAAAGAAAATGTTTAATCTGGAATGTTCAAAAAAATGAAAATCACACAGCAAAACTCTCACCGCAGCCGCAACTTCTGCTGGCATTCGGGTTGCTGAAGTAAAATCCTTTCCCATTCAAACCGTCACTGAAATCTAACGTTGTATTCACCAGGTATAGAAAGCTCTTGAGGTCCGTAACTACTTTTATCCCATTGTCATTAAACTCCTGGTCCATCGGTTTCTTTTCATTGTCGAAATCCATTTTATAGCTGAGACCTGAACAGCCACCACCTACTACGCTGACCCTCAGAAAATATTCATCATCATTAAGATTTGCCTCTTCTTTAAGTTTATCGACTTTGTTTTTTGCTTTATCGCTTACATATATCATGTTGCCAATTTTAATAGTACCGCTTTACGCATTCCGAAACCAGGCCGTCACTTCTCTTTGGTTTTTTTGCAAAGAACCATTCTTTTATCGGCTGCATTTGCCATGTATAATTATATTTTTTTTCTTAAAAAACGCAATGTTTTTTCAAGATATTCTAAGTCCAATATTTAATTGGTGTCCGGCGAACCATTAATCGACATCTCAGATAAAGGACTCATCTCTCTCAACCTAAGCACGGTTTCACTCACCTGGTCTATAGTGTAATCAATCTGTTCCTCAGTGTTGAAACGTCCCAAACTAAACCGGATGGAAGAATGCGCAAGATCATCACTTAATCCAAGCGCCTTTAGAACATGGGATGGCTCAAGAGACGCTGAAGTACAGGCTGCTCCGGAACTAACGGCGATGTTTTTATTAAAACCCATTATCAAGGCTTCGCTTTCAACATCTTTAAAACTTATGTTGCTTACGTTAGGCAACCTGTGTTCAACGCTTCCATTAACACTTACTTCTTCCAGACTAAGAAGAGAACTCTCTAATTTATCACGCAAGCTGGTCAATCTTTTGTTTTCTTGTTCCATCTCGAGCTGGCACAATTCACACGCTTTTCCTAAACCTACAATGCCGGGAACATTTAAGGTACCGCTTCGCATGGATCTCTCATGTCCACCGCCGTCCATTTGTGCAGTTACCTTTACACGCGGATCTCTGCGTCGAACATACAAGGCGCCAACTCCCTTAGGTCCATAAATTTTATGAGCCGAAAAAGCCATAAGATCGATACCATCCTTTTTTACATCCACAGGAATTTTTCCTACTGCCTGGGTAGCATCAGTAAAAAATAATGCACCGTACTTTTTTGCGATGTCACTTATTTCTTTAACCGGCTGAAGAACTCCGGTTTCATTATTTCCATACATGATTGCCACTAAAATAGTGGTGGGCTTCATAGCAGCCTCAAGCGCAGCGAGATTAATCAGGCCATTTTCCCCAACGGGCAGGTAGGTCACTTCTCCGCCCATCTTCTCAATATGCTTGCAGGAGTCAAGCACAGCTTTGTGTTCTGTACTGGCAGTTATAATATGGTTTCCCCGCGAAGAATACATTTCAAACACTCCCTTCAACGCAAGGTTATCGCTTTCTGTAGCGCCTGAAGTGAAAATTATTTCCTTCGGTTCTGCCCCAATCAGTCGGGCAACCTGCTCACGACCGTATGCCACAGCTTCTTCCGCTTCCCAACCGAACGGATGATTGCGGCTCGCTGCGTTTCCAAAGTGATCAGTAAAGTAAGGTATCATAGACTCCAACACCCGCGGATCCACCGGCGTGGTTGCATTGTTATCAAGATACACGGGTAATTTCAGCATGAAAAACTCTCTTTTTTAAGATCACAAATTTACGAAAAAGGGCGCTTAGATTGAATCTGCCCGCTAATCGATATGTTATTTTTAGCAGCGCGGAAAATTCTCTTCGGGGGGTTCTGTCTTCAAAGGAGTCACTGTTAGCAGAGGGAAGCGTAATTTTAAATAAAAATTATGAATAAAATTGATCATATAGGAATTGCCGTGAAGAAATTGTCGCAGTCCATTCCACTATTTGAAAAACTACTGAACTCTCCCTGCTACAAAACCGAAGTAGTGGAGAGCGAACAGGTAAATACTGCGTTTTTTGAGCACGGTGAAACAAAAATAGAGCTGGTAGAAGCTTATGCGCCCGGCAGCCCTATAATGCATTTTATAGAGAAAAGAGGTGAAGGAATTCATCATATAGCAATTGAGGTTCCTGATATTGACTCAGAAGTGAAGCGTCTTGTGACCGAGGGTTTTAATTTGATCAATGAAAAGCCAAGACCAGGAGCTGACAATAAGATGGTTTGTTTTCTTCATCCAAAATCGACGAACGGTGTATTGGTAGAGTTAGTGATGGAGCGAAAAGACGTTTCAAAATAGATGCATGTAAATTTCATGCCGGCGGGACATAAATGCAATGTTCAATTATCTACATCGCAGACTCAACTTAAAAAAGGATTGTATTGTTTTTCATAGCCAATAGTTGTTTTGGGGCCATGACCGCTGTAAACTGTTACATCTGCTGGTAATGTAAAAAGCTTTAGCCGTATGCTATTCAGAAGTTGATCATGATTACCGGATGGCAAATCGGTGCGCCCGATACTATTATAGAACAAGGCGTCGCCGCTGATAATAAATGCCTGTTCCTTGCAATAGAAAGCGAGACTTCCCGGAGAGTGGCCCGGAACATGGATCGCCAAAAGTTTATCGCTTCCTAATTTAATCGTATCTCCTTCTTCAATAAAGATTAACTCTCCACTATAATTTTCAAACGGCAAATTGAACATCAGGCCGGATGCAGGAGCAAGATTGAGCATTGATTCCTCTTCCTTATGAAGACGAAGTGGAAGCTTATATTTTTCGGCAATGAATTTATTCCCAAATACATGATCAAGGTGACAATGGGTATTGATCAACTTTACAGGCGTTAATCCGTTGTCTTTGAGAAAGGACACTATTTCGTCCTTCTCGTTATCAAAGTAGCAGCCCGGATCAATTATCATCGCTTCCTTTTGTTCATTGAAAATGATATAGGTGTTTTCCTGAACTGGGTTAAATGTTAAAACTTTTATTTGCAGCATAGCGTATATTACTAAGTGTTAATTTCAAGTTATTGGCCAACGTCTAAAAAAGTAACTTATTCGTTAAGCTTTAAAAAGTAATTTTAGAATAATTAACTACCCTTTTATGCAAGATTACAGGAAACATATCCACAAAAAAATATTTCTTCTTTTTACTTTTTTGACCTCTTTCGTTTTCCTTTCTAATGCACAGGTAAGCAATGTTGAATTTGGTAAGAATCGTGTGCAGTATAAAAATTTCAAATGGAAATATTATCAGACAAGGAATTTCAATTCTTACTACAACCAGGATGGGCAGGAAATCGCCAAATATGTATTGCAAATTGCCGAAGAAGAGTTACCCGGAATCGAAAAATTCGTCGAGTATTCTTTACAACGCAGGGCAAATGTGGTGATCTATAATAATTTTAACGACCTTCTTCAAAGCAATATTGGTCTTGGTATTGATTGGCAAAATAATGGCGGTCTCACAAAACTTGTGAACAATAAAATGATTGTCTATTATGACGGGAATCATGCCAACCTGCGCCGCCAGGTGCGTGAAGGAATTGCCACTGTTCTTACCCAAAATATTTTATTTGGTGACGATCTTGGCGAAGTGGCAGGAAACCAGGCTCTTCTGGATTTACCTCAATGGCTCATTGATGGGTATGTAGCTTATGTAGGAGAAAACTGGAGCACCACTCTTGACGATAATCTCAAAAGCGAAATACTCAGCGGAGATTATAAAAACTTTTACCAGTTTGCGTTTGAAAAGCCTTTATTGGCTGGTCATGCATTTTGGCATTACATTGAAGAGCGTTATAAAAAAGAAAATACCACCTATCTCTTATACCTGGCAAGGGTTTATAAAAGCCTGAACAGGGCGTCCGCACAGGTTGCGAAAAAGAGAAAGTTCAAGGAACTGCTTTCGGATTTTATGACCTACCAGGAAGATAAGTACGACCAGGATATCCGGAGAAGAAAAAATTACCCTAAGGGCAGCGAGATTACAAGTTTGACGGTTGGCAAGAGAAAGGATTTTTTTCATTTCAATGTCAATCCCAATAAACGAAATGGATCATTTGCAGTGGTAAAGTTTGAAGAAGGACAATACAAATTAATATTAAACGAAGAAGATAAAGATAAAGTGTTGCTGAAATTTGGCTCGAAGTCAAAGATGGGGGAAATAAATCCAAACTACCCAATGATGGCCTGGGATCCCAAAGGAACAAGGCTTTCGGTTCTGTATGAAGAGGAAGGTCGCATAAAATTATTTGTGTACGATGTAGTTACAAGAGTTAAGCCTTATAAACGCGATCTGACCAGTCTCTTCAACCAGGTGCAGGATATGAAGTACATGCTGGACAGCAGAACACTTTTGTTGAGCGCAGTGAAGAACGGTCACACGGATATTTTTACTTACGATATTGAGAACGAAAAACTCAGCCAGGTGACGAACGATGTATTTGACGATTTAGACCCATCATACGTTGCGTTTCCGGGTAAAGGAGGAATCATTTTCGTGAGCAATCGCCCCTCTGCATCTGCAAAAGGATCTGATACTTCTTTGCTCAGGAACAATTTTAATGTTTTCCTCATTACTGATTTTGCTACCAACAGGCCTGATCTCAACCAGGTAACGCAACTAAGCAATTTACGTTTTGGCAACGCCAGGTATCCAACTCAATACAATACAAATCATTTTACTTTCGTGAGCGATGAAAATGGAGTGGCCAATAGGTATGCAGGATTTTTTACTACTCAGAAGGAAGGATTGGATACTCTCGTGATTATAGGCGATGATATTTTGCGCAATCCTGATATCCCGGAAATAGATTCTTTGCTCAAAGTGTATCAACAGGTAGACGTTGACTCAATAGCTGTGGTCTCTGTCACTAAGGATTCTGCATATGTTTTTCCTCTTACAAATTATTCCAGCAGCCTTCGTGAAACACGTGAGGCCGGTGACAACAACCAGGTAAGCGAGGTAACCCGCCAGGGTAATGATAAAATTTTATATAAATTAAAAATAGATGAGAATGCATTGCGGAGGCGAAATGTTTCGGTCCCGCCGACTACCTACATGCAATCATTGATGGAGAAGGCCAGGATTTCTAAAGGCCAGGAAACTATTTTGCCCAACACAATGCCGGTGCAGCAGGATGTTTTTCAAAGTGAGTTCGAAAATGAAAAATCCGATTCTGCTGCAAAGAAAAATGTTTATCGCGGAATAGATCGAAATAAATCAACGACGCTTTCCGAAGCAAAACAGTTTGACTACAAGCCAAAGAAGTTTGCTACTCAGTATATCGTTGCTGGTTTTAATAATAATGTATTGGGTTCCCGGTATCAATTGTACCAGAATGGGAATGGGCCTATCAGGCTCGCTTCTGACGGAGGAATCAATGGAATGATAAGAATGGGAGTAGCGGATATCATGGAAGACATAAAAATCTCCGGAGGTTTCAGACTTTCTACAAACCTAAAAGATAATGATTGGCTTTTTGAATTTAGCAATTTGAGAAAAAGAGTTGATTGGGGAGCTACCTATTACAGAAGTGTAGAGCAGGTTTCGTTCTCCAATGGGAGCGTCGGTTACCCTGGAAAATTATTTTCAAATTTATACCAGGGAAATATCAGTTATCCCTTTAGCAATACGAAGAGTGTGCGTTTAAATATTGGCGCAAGAAAAGATAGGGCCGTCGTGAGTTCCTTTGATGGGGTTTCTCTAAGTGCTAATGATTTTTCCAAAACGTATGGACTATTGCATGCGGAATATGTATTTGACAATACATTAAATCCAGCTCAAAATATCTGGACGGGAATCAGATACAAGGCTTATGTTGACTGGAACGCGCAGATAAGTAAGTTGAGTTCTTCAGAGGGCAGGAATACTTTCAATGTTGGATTTGATGCAAGAGCCTATTATCCCATCTATCGAAACTTTATTTGGGCGGGAAGAGTAGCTGGCGATTTCAGCTTCGGCAATCAAAAATTCATCTATTACCTGGGTGGGATAGACAACTGGCTTATGTTTGGAAGCAATACAAAAACTGAAAACGGCAAGCAAACGTACCGTTATTTTAATCCTAATAACAAACCTGATCCCGATGCAGACTATGCTTTTCAATCTTTGGCGGTAAACCTTAGGGGATTTATTCAAAATGCAGCCAATGGAAATAATTCAACAGTCATCAACAGTGAATTCAGGTTGCCGGTATTTTCAACATTTTTTAGTAAGCCTATAAACAATGCATTCATCAGGAATTTTCAACTTGTACAATTTATTGATTTAGGATCC
>JBBSPT010000117.1:0-7970 GCA_038258515.1 Chitinophagales bacterium
TAAAACTACAAATTAAATAGGGGTGACTTGAAATATAATTGAAAAAGAACGCGAGCTAAACTTCAACACCTTTTAAATATCGCTTCCAGTCTTCCAGCATTTTTCCTTTGAGCACACGGGGGAATTTGTGTTGGCCTCCCACCTTCCCTTTTGCCTTCATGAAATTCATAAATGTATCTTCACTCAAAACGTCGACAAAAATTTCTTTCAAAGCATGTTTTCTTTCAACCTCATAATCATCATTCAACTCTTTCAGCTTTTCATCGATCATTATCTTCAAAGTTTCCGAATTCACTTTATCGTCCGTGGCAATAAACCAATGATGTGCAAAGAAACTTCCATAAGGAACTCCGGCAACTGTAAATTCTCCGATTGAAATATTTAATTCGTCGCTCACAAGGTTTATCGCTTTGTTCATATTTTCTACACTCAGGTGCTCGCCAACCATACTAAGGAAATGTTTGGTACGACCGGTAATGACGATTTCGCACTTGGCAAGATCAACAAACTTGATAGTATCGCCAATAAGGTATCGCCATGTCCCGGCATTCGTGCTGATCAGGATTGCATAATTTTTATTAAGCTCCACCTCATGGATCATCAGCGCTTCGGGATTTTCAACCATGTTTCCATCAATGTCGAAATTTTTATAATCAAATGGCACAAATTCAAAAAAAATATTGTTGTTGATGGCAAGACGCATGCCCTCTGCATCCTGCCTGTTTTGATAGGCCAGGAAACCCTCGCTGGCAAGATAGGTTTCTATGAATGTGATTGGTTTCCCAAGTAACCTGTTGAAACCTTTTTTGTAAGGTTCCAACGCTACTCCTCCATGAACGTAGAAAGCAAGGTTGGGCCATATCTCATGTATATTCTTCAGGTTGTATCTTTCGATCACTTTTTCCATACATAATTGTACCCATGCGGGCACCCCGACAAGAAAGGCAATATCCCAGTCCGGCGCTTTCTCAACTATTTCGTCAAGCTTTTTGCTCCAGTCCCGGTGTTTGGCAATCTTTCTTCCGGGCTTGTACATACCCTGGAACCAAAAGGGAATATTCTTGGCCTGAATGCCACTCAGATCTCCGGCATAGTAGGTTGCCGACTTTTGAAGATGTGTACTTCCACCAAGCATGAGCCATCCTTTGCCGACAGATGATTTAGGAACCTTGGTATAAGATGCAAGACTGAGTAATTGGCGGATACTGGTGATGGTGTTGGACCTTATAAGCTCTTTGGTTATGGGAATATATTTGCTGGAGCAATCACTGGTTCCGCTGCTAAGTGCAAAAAACTTGATGACTCCCGGCCAACACACATCCGGTTTTCCATCAAGAGCAAGGCGCCACCACTCATCGAAAATCTTGTTGTAATCGTAGGTAGGAACTACCTTTTGAAACATTTTTCCGGGATGCTTGCTGAGGAGGATCTTGTCGAATAAAAAACGTTGTCCAAATTCAGTAAACCTTGATTTTCTCATCAACTTCTTCAAAACTTTTACTTGTTGCCTTCTCGGCGGGCTTGAAGGTAACCTCAAAAACCTGGCGAGAGAATGCGGAAGTTTAAATTCGAATCCCATACAATTCGTTGTTTGACTACTTCAAATTTACAGAATACTCAATGCGGTATATCAATAAATTAAGAAGGAAAGTACTTAAAATTGTTAATAATTCAAATGGTATTTGTTTTGATTTCAGTCACTTCCTTCTGCCTAAAAAATACTGAATGAAGGAAAATATTTTTGATTCATGGGACGTGGTTTATCTTCGATTCATGATACTTCTTCGGGGGCATAATAATGTAAACATCATGAAGCGTTTCCGCTTAAAAGTTGTTTTCAAACTTTTATCTACAAAAAGATTTCAGTGTATTTCCGGATCCGTTATCCTAAAAAATGATTGATCTGAATAGAATATTCCCGGGCCTGTTCTGTGACTAACTGCTAATAAATTCATTGTGATGTATAAAATTAAGTAATTTTATTGCCTGCGAGGCAATATCATTTCTGATTTTTGCCTGCATTCCCGGAGAGGCTCCATTCTTCTGGTAAATAAAAAACTAAATATAATCCTTTCATGTACAATCACATTTGGAAAAAGTATTTACCAATTATTAAAATCCTATTGAAAAAATCAGCAACTGAAGAGCAGGTGCTCAATCTAAACAGAGTTGATTTCGAAAGAGCCGGAACCGGGCGAAAAGCCGGTTATAAGTTTACGATCGAATTTAACGATGGAAAAGTTGGAAATGTAATTAGTGGTTCTACACTTGCTACGCATCTTGCCGCTGTGATACTTGAAGACGATTCTGCAAAACAGATACTGAGCGATAGCAACTACGAAGTAAGTCTTAATACCAAATTCCAGCTTTCAATCAAAAATGTCACACCGCCGGCAGAAGCAGCAGAGGAAGATGCAGAAAAGGATGAAGACGAATAGACTTGCGAAATAAAGGAAATCAGTTCCGCCACACTTCCACACTTCAAACAATCTTTGGGATGAATACAGTTTTGATCACAGGCACCTCTTCGGGCATTGGCCTGCACACTGCCATTTTGCTTGCAAAAAATAACTTCAAGGTTTACGCCACTATGCGTGACACTTCAAAGAAAGAATTGCTGCAACGTGAAGCAGAGGCTGAAGGAGTCAATCTTCAAATCATGCGACTCGACGTGCAGGTGGAATCAAGTATAAAAAAGTGCGTGGATGAAATAATCGAAAAAGAAAAGAGCCTCGACATCTTGATAAACAACGCTGGTTCCGGTTTTTTGAGAACTATGGAACAGGCGAGTATGAAAGAAATCGCCAATGTGATGGACGTAAACTTTTACGGTCCGATCCGTTGCATCAGGGCAGTACTTCCACAGATGAGAAAACAAGAGAATGGCCGGATTATAAATATCTCATCGGTAGGGGGACTCGTGGGGCAGCCAATTAATGAAATTTATTGTGCGGCTAAATTTGCTCTTGAGGGGTTTACCGAAAGCATTGCCACCTATATGCAACCTTACTTTGGCATTAAAGTTTCGCTTATAGAACCCGCAGGAGTTGTTACGGAGTTTGGAAATAACATCATGAAGCATCTTGAATCCACCGGGGGCTTAAAGAATGATGCTTATACGCCACTTATGGATGACTATATGGAGTACAGAAAATCCTTTTCGGATCCTGATCTCAGAGCCAAAGTGTTTCAGACCCCGGTGCAGGTAGGAGAAGTTATTTTGAGATCCATCAGGGATGAAAATCCGGCATTGAGGTACCTGACATCTGAATGGACCCGGGAATTTACCGCCCTGAAAACTGCAGCCGATCCCGATGGCACTAAACTTCAAATGGAGGTTCGCAAACGGATTCTTAAAAGGACTTAGGGATAAGTTTAAAGAGCAAGTTATAGAATTGAAGAAAATTGTGTTTTTAAAAAAATCGTAATAAATGAAGTCACGTTCCAAAAAATACTATCAGAGAAGAAAAAAACAAAGCGGCCAAATTAAAGGATCGGTAAGTGAGGCAGGGTATAATGAATTGCATGAACCGAACAGTGATCAGTCACCAAAAAATAATCCGGCCCCGCCCAAATCACAAGATGATCCGACAGCAGCTCCACTGCAGGCGCAGGATGAAATCGCTGACGACGATAATTAGGCTAACCCAAAAGTGCAAAAAGTCTTCATCGATTTTTTCTGCGACAGTTTCTCCAAGTTTATTTTTGAGATATTTTTTTTCCATGCCCGAAGGACCTTCGATCATAATTCTTAAGGATGCAGTAAAGGATTTTACCGGGAAGAGAATATTAAAAGTAGAAGGCAACAGCAAGCTCGACATTCAAAGAATGTCTGGCCAGAAAATTCTTGAGTTCAAAAGCTGGGGAAAACATTTTATGATCTGCTTCAAAGATTTTAGCCTGAGAATTCATTTAATGCTTTTTGGAAGTTACCGGATCAATGAGGGAAAGGAAGCTATACCGAGACTAACTTTTTTGTTTAAAAAGGGAGAACTGAACTTTTATGCCTGTTCTTTAAAATTTATTGAGGAAGATCTCAATGAAGTTTATGACTGGACAGCAGACGTGATGAATGATCTTTGGAATGCTAAAGCTGCAAGAAAGAAGATGCGGTCTCTGCCCGAAGAAATGGTGTGCGATGTGCTGCTAAACCAAAACGTTTTTGCCGGAGTGGGAAACATCATCAAAAACGAAGTGCTTTTCAGAACGAGGGTTCATCCTGAAAGCAGGATTAAATATATTCCACTCCGAAAATTGAATGCCATTATCAAAGAGGCACGCAACTATAGTTTTGATTTTCTTAAATGGAAAAAAGAATTTGTTCTTAAAAAACATTGGCTCGCTCATACGAAAAAAATATGCCCGAGAGATGGCGTTCCTTTTATTAAAAAATATTGCGGGAAAACAAAACGCAGAACATTTTACTGCGAAGTCTGCCAGGTTTTGTATGACGGAGAATAAAAAAGACTTATTCGCTCACGTTCAAAGCGCCCTCGGCAAATGTATCACCCTGGCTTAGATCGCCTGTTTGATATCCTTTCTTAAACCAGTACATTCTTTGGGCTGAAGTTCCATGAGTAAAAGCGTCGGGCGTAACCCTTCCCTGCGCTTCGCGCTGTAGGCGATCATCACCAATGGCATTTGCCGCATTCAGGGCTTCGGGAATATCGCTTTCATCAAGTACGTTTTTCATCTTTTGGTCATAATGAGCCCAAACACCTGCATAGAAATCGGCCTGGAGTTCGAGCCTCACTGAATACTTATTGTATTGTCCTTCGCTAACCTGCTGGCGAATTCTTTCCATTTTGTCGGTAGTGCCCATCAGATATTGTATGTGATGCCCTACTTCATGAGCAACCACATAGGCCATAGCGAAATCGCCGCTTGCACCAAACCGTTGTTTTAATTCCTGCGCAAAGGAGAGATCGATATAAACATCATGGTCAACAGGGCAATAAAAAGGACCTGTCGCTGAACTTGCTCCTCCGCATCCCGAAGTAGTAGCATCCCGAAAAAGCACGAGAGTGGGCGCACTATAATTTCTTCCCATTTCTCCAAACAGCTTTGACCATACATCTTCGGTATCGGCCAAAACAACTTTTACAAAGGACGCTAACTGGTCGTCAGCAGCCTGTTGCTCTGTCGTCATCTCCGGCTGATTGCCAGGTAATGCCTGGTTGAGATCGTTCACGTCACCGCCGCCCAAAAGGAATTTGGCGAGTAAAAATATTACGCCGATGAGTCCGCCACCCACTGCCACATGGCCTCCGGTGATGCCGCGTCTGTCATCAACATTTGAGCTTTCCCTTCTTCCCTGCCATCTCATCTGTTTCTTGGTTTAAAAAATGATAAAAATGAAAAACTTCTTCAGTAATCAGTAAACTATTGCAGCATCACGCCGGATGCGGTAAATACAATTTCACTTTTTGGCGAATTTATTTTCGAAATTTCTTCATCGGTTTTTCCTGCATCGGCTGCATAGTGTTTCAAAGTTTCGACTGATGTCACAGATCTTTCTGCCACACCGGATAAGACTACATCCCTGCCGGCAATATTTTTTGGAACGAAAAATTTATAGTCCTTGAAGCGAACCATTACAGATTCTCCCCCGTCGTTTTCGACTTTCATCCAGCAGCCCTTTTCCTGGCAGACGCTTACGATTTTCCCTTTTGCATTTCCTGAAAATTGCTTTTGTGTTTTAAGAATATTTTCAACCTCCTTCATGTCGATTGCAGACTTGTCAGCTATCGTTTCTCCATAAGAGGTGCCGGGTTTTGCAACGTCTTTCTGGGCTGACACAGATTGAATAGAAGCGAACAGCAACAAGGTGAGAAGGATATTTTTCATGCGTAATTTTCAGGAACAAACATAATTAAAATTGATTTCATTTTGATGAAGGTTCTCTTTTACTTTTCACTTAAATCATTGAAATAATTTGAAAGTTTCTGCAGTGCACCTGCAGCAATGTTGATTTGGTCTTGCGCTTCCTTCCAGGCCCTTTGCTCAATTGCTTCCCGGATTCCTGGCATCGTTTTCACACCATACCCGGTATAAAAACCAGGAGCATATATAGTGTGCCGGTACCATCCCCGGCGTGGTAGACCTTCTGCTGTGAGGAGTTGTTGCTCGGCCTTATAAAGCGATTCATTGAATTCCTTGGTTACGGTATTACTTTTTATTTTATGTTGATAAGCACCTTTCAAAGTATCGGTACTTCCTTTTAATGAGGCCAATGAATTCTGCAAAGGAGAAAAATCCAGGTAAGGAACGGTTGGTTTTATTTCCGGAGGTAAAAGCTTTTTTTGGGGATCATTCCCAACTCGATATCCGCCGCGCTTAATTATTTCATTATTTATTTCCGTGGATTCTCTTGCTTTGTCTAAAAGCTGTAAAAGGTCGTTCGAATATTCATCTATAATTTTAGATAAATGTGTAAAATCAAAGGGTAACAGATCTGCGTTAGCCATTCTTAAAACTGCGCGGCCGATCGTTTCCGCCAAAGTGACGCCATAGCTAAAGTCAGGATCTTTAAATCTTTTGTAAAGGTTATATGAATCATATATAGAATGATATTCGCCTGCAGCGTCCTCGCCGCCATAGCCAATATTCAGAGCCGGGATTCCGGCATGTTGAATGAAGGCAGAATAATCGGAACCAGAACCTAAAGCTCCAAGTTTTAGATCCCTGCGTTCCCAAATCCGTTTCCTCTCATCAATGTTTTGTGCAGAGATTGCGTTGTTCGCCTTGCTCCTTTCAAACACACTTACATTTGTCTGCGGGTCCATTACTTCCTTTGCTATTTCATCCATCAGAGGTTCCAAAGCATGAGATCCTTCGGCATATAAAAAGCCGCGGGCATTCATATCGGAATTTATATAAACCACAGCTTTTTCCCGCAACTCCTTTTCATTTGCTTCCAGCCATTCTGTGGAACCCAGTAAAGCCGGCTCCTCCCCGTCCCATGCGCAATAAACTATGGTCCGGTCAGGCTTCCATCCACTCTTCTTCATTGAGCCCAAAGATTTAGCTTCTTCTAACAATGCAGCCAGGCCACTTGCAGGATCTGCAGCGCCATTCACCCATGCATCGTGATGATTGCCACGCAGGATCCATTCATCCGGAAATTTCGATCCTTTTATTTTTGCAATTACATCGTAGCATGGAACGATATCCCAATTGAAAGCTACTTTCAGGTGCACCTTTGTTTTACCTGGTCCCATATGATAGGCAAAAGGTAGTCCGCCCTGCCACCCAGCAGGAACATTGGCTCCGTCAAGGGCCGCAAGCAGGGGCGAAGCATCATGATAACTAATAGGCAATACAGGAATTTTGATAAGGTTGGGGGCATTCAGCCGCTCTAACCTTTCGGCGTTTTCAGTTGCACCGATTCCGGGGGTCAGCGGATCTCCCGGGTAGATTGGCATGTCCATAACCGATCCTCTTTGCACGCCAAATTCACTTTTAAACGGACCTTTTGGATACGTATCCCCCGCGAAATAACCATCGTCAATTGGATCACTATAGATGAGGCATCCGATTGCGCCATGCTCCTGCGCAACCTTTGGTTTAATTCCCCTCCAGCTTCGGCCATATTTTGCAATAACAATTTTTCCTCTCACATCAACGCCCATGCTGGCCAATTTTTCATAATCATCGGGAAGTCCATAATTTACAAAAACCAGGTCGCCAGTTACATCGCCATCCGCACTGTATGCATTGTAAGATGGTAACTGATCTTTTTGCCCTGAAGTTTGGTCCTCTTTTAGGGCAGGTTCTTTTAGAATTGCTTTATAGACCGAGGGTGAAGTCATCTCCAGCAACCTGGTTTTTGGCGTAGGAAAAAGAACATGGAAGGTATCAATCTTCGCATCCCATCCCCAATCCGTAAATTATCGTAATATTTCGGCTGCGTATTCTCTGCTTCCCTGAGATCCCAAATTGTGCGGCCGTGATGAAAATTTCTTAATGTA
>JBBSPT010000118.1:0-7934 GCA_038258515.1 Chitinophagales bacterium
CATTACTGATTGCATCCGCGGCGGTACCATAAAAGACTCTTGCATTCGAATCATAGTTAGGATAACGAGCCATTTGCATTACCATTCCATTTAAAAATAATTGATCAGGGGATGTTGTGAGGTCCAGCTCGGCTTTTAAAATTCCATTCTTATATGGCAGGAAGTGAAGGTTTACTTGTTTTGATCCGGTGATGGTAATTTGTTCTTTTAGATATGGCTTTAGAACAAGAGAACGGGCCAAAAAATTATCCGATGAAATTTCTATCGTTTCATTTAAACTATAAATACCTCCCCGCATTTCTATCGTAACATCCTTCCCGCTAAGGTGGATCGCTTCTTTGATGGCGGCGGACAATGTTTCAAACGGTTTTGTAATCGTTCCGCGATTGGCATCGTTACCAGACGGAGAAACATAAATTTTATCCTGGCCAAAAGAATTGACAAAACTGGAAAGTAAAAGTGATGAGAATAAAATTTTCCTAATCATAACATCTGCTGCATTTACCGGCGATTAAATATCCTACACTTTCTTGTAGGCGACAAAATGTTTGGAGAAGTTTTTATTTTTTTTCTGCTCAGGTTCTATTAACCTTATTCAAATAATATTTTGTATAATGTTCAAAAGACAATGAATATTCGTCTTTCGGGTTCGTGTCTTTTTCGTATTTTGTTACATAAAGGTAGTGATGGTTCAATGCATCCCCGGATGTAAGAGATGCTGATTTTTTAATAAAACTTTTCATTTAAATAATAAATATCATGGCAAGTTCAAGACGACAGTTTTTATCGAATTCTTCCAAACTGATTGCCGCGACTGGCATCGCAGGCTTTGCTCCGGCTACTTCCTCATCCGGTTCAGCAAAAGTTTCCGCGAATGATAAAATTTCTGTTGCACTGATCGGGGCGAGGAGTCAGGGCATGGCTGATCTCCGCCAGGCGTTAAAACAGCCTGGAGTGCATTGCGCAGCAATCTGCGACATTGATGATGCTATACTTTCAGAAAGAACCGCGGATGTAGAAAAGATCCAGGGCTCAAAACCATTGCAGTACAAAGATTTTAGAAAGTTGTTGGATAATAAAGATATTGACGCGGTGATCATTGGAACGCCTGACCACTGGCATGCTTACATAATGATCGCAGCTTGCCAGGCTGGCAAAGATGTATATGTTGAAAAGCCCTTGGCCAACAGCATTGGTGAATGTGACCTTATGGTGAAGGCTGTGAGAAAATACAATAAAGTTGTGCAGGTTGGTCAACAACAACGAAGCGGAGATCATTGGCAAACAGCAATGGATTATATCAAATCAGGAAAAATAGGACAGCTTCGCAAAACAGCCGTATGGGCAAATTTCAATTACGGTATCGGTCAGCCGAAAGTCCCGGATGAACCCGTACCGCCGGGCGTTGACTTTGATATGTGGCTTGGACCTGCACCGCAGCGGAGTTTTAACAGGACAAGATTTCATGGTTCATGGCGCATGTTCTGGGACTATGGAGGAGGCCTGATGACGGATTGGGGTGTTCACTTAATGGACATGGCGCTTTGGGCTAAAGATATCAGTGCACCACCAATAGCAGTGTCCGCTTCAGGAGGCAACTTTGCATATCCGGATCATGCACATGAAACTTTTGACACATTGGGGGTGACCTATCAAATGCCTGACCATGAAATTACCTGGCAAAATATTGCCGGCACACAGTCAGGCCCGTGGCATAGAAATTACGGAGTCGCCTTTGTAGGAAATGATGCAACGATCGTAATTGACAGATCTTCCTTTGATTTGATTCCTGAAATGGAAAATGGAAAATATAAAGTAACTGCAATACCGCAGCAGGCAGGACACGACTCACACGAAGCTCACGTGAAAAACTGGATCGAATGTTTGAGATCCCGCAAAGAACCTGCATGCCCCATTGAGGTTGGTCGTTCAGCAGCGATCTATACCCACATGGGAAATATTTCTCTTCGTACGCAATCGCGTGTTGTGTGGGACGAAGCAAAAAGAAATTTTGGTGACAATACTGCAGCAAATAATCTGTTGATGCCTGTGTATCGCAAGCCGTGGACGCTTCCGGATTTATAATTAGAGGGAGATAGAATGTTATTAAGTATCACTTTGGAAAGAAATGCAACAGACTGAAATTGCGCCCGGCTTTAAAATTGACTGTGCACGATAAGTAAAAACAAATCTTAAAAAAAACAGGCAAAGCTTTTTATACCACCACTAATTATATTTACGAGATTGATGTGATTATGCTCAACTTAAGTTTTAACCTTAATAAGTTTACAACAAAGAATAAACTTCCTAAGAGTGAATTTGGCGAGAAAGAATTTTAGAATTTATAAGGTCTTCCGGCGGATAAAACCAATGCCAAAAGAACTTCTTGCAGCGGGATAGCATTGTTACCAACTTGGTACCTAAGGGGCATTTTTGCCTGCAAGAAATCTACAGCGGCACCTTTGCATTCAAGAGGCTCTCGGTTATGTTTACCAGATTCCGAATTGGCTAAGATTATTTTGTTTTTCCTGTTTTGATCTAAGTAGTCAATTGTTTGTCGCGTTTGTGTGCAATACACATTAGAGAGAGGGCATTCTCTTTGGCATTCGGATTTCGGCCAGACAGGAGATTCCCTATCCTGTATTTGAATTCTGCTTTTCCTGTTTGACCGTCCAACACTTCTGAACCCAACGTGTGGTTATGCGGGAAAATATCGACCTTAAAATTTAATGGCTCTAAAGTTTCTTTGAAAAATTTCGCAAGTACGCCGCTACCCGGCTTGTGATGTATCTCAGATGCCAGAGCCGCAAACTGCTGGTTACCGGATTTATGGAAGCCATGCCCTATAATTCTATAATAGATCAACCTTGCCTTCCATAGCAATTTTGCTATGCCCCGATAGTCCCATGCACTGAGCTGGGGATCATGGTCGGTGACGACGAATCCGCCGGGCTTAACAAGCCTGGCTGCTTCCTGTAGCGTTCTTTTCATGTCTTCGCAATGATGTAACGTTGCGTTCAAAACCACAATATCAGCGAATTCTGAAATGAACGGTAAATTTTGGGCGTCAGCAAGAACAGGAATATATTTAAACTGCCTGGCCATTACCAAGGAATTTGCGGCCACATCGATTCCTATAAGAATTTTTGGTGTTTCTGCGAGAGTGGCAAAAATATTTCCAGGTCCACATCCAATATCCACCACAATTTTATCAGCACAATTTCCAATCGCAGCTCCCCATCGGGTTTTGAAAGATTCACTTCTGTGACAGTATTTTAAGTATTCTTCGGCCCACTCATAGTTATTGAAATAATATTCATTGGCAATCAACGCTTCAGATGAAAAAATGACAGGAGTTTTCAAATAATTATCTAATTGCTCGATTTGAATTCCGGGCTTGAAAAAATCTTTGATTTTTGTAAGCATTCTCGTTTTGGCGTTATTTTATTAAAGAAATGGGGCAGAAGGATGTGGATACTTGAATAAAATGGGAATAGTAACTGTTAAAATAGAAAAAGATATCCAATATTCATATTGTGGAAATTTGAATGATCATTTTAGAAGTACCTCGAAGGATTATATACTGGTAAAAATAAATAATGTCGGGCTCGTCACTTCTACCTGTGGATGCGGGCAATCATCGAAGGCACAGTAGGTGTATGACTCTTAGTATTTACGTTGTAAACGTGTTCGTGGATAGAATGAACTGATACATGAATGTTTCCAAACACCTGCTGCCAGGTATTTTCAAGCTTTTGTGATGCCTTGAAACATAGTTAAGCTCTCAAAAAAAACGGTTGTTCTTTTCATCGCAGTTAATCTTTTTCGGGCAGATAGTTTATCTGATCAAACAATATCCGACAGTTGTTTTAACCTAAATTGTCGATGGAAAGGTTCGCAGTTTTTTGTTCGCACTTCGTGTTATGGGTCATTTCTTTATACAACTCCCTGCGCTATCATGGCATCTGCCACTTTCACGAAGCCCGCAATGTTAGCCCCATTCTCGTAATTGATGTAGCCATCTTCCTCTTTTCCGTACTGCACACACTTTTGGTGAATTTCTTTCATGATCTGTTTCAATTTGGTATCAACCTTATCGCGCGACCAGGAGAGTCTCAATGAATTTTGCGACATTTCGAGTCCTGAAACAGCTACTCCGCCTGCATTGGCAGCTTTCCCCGGGCCGTATAAGATTTTGGCATTGTTGAATTCGTAAATCGCTTCTGACGTGGATGGCATGTTAGCGCCTTCCGCTACGCAGAAACAACCATTGTCAATTAGCGTCCGTGCATCATCACCATTCAATTCATTTTGAGTCGCATTCGGAAAGGCAATGTCACAAGGAATTTTCCATGGCCGCTGTCCTTCAAAAAATTCCAGTCCATATTCTTTTGCATATTCGCTGATCCTGCCCCTGCGTTCATTCTTCAGTTCCATAATGAAATCGAGTTTATTCCTGTCTATTCCCTGTGGATCGTAAACAGATCCTTCGGAGTCGGACACTGTGATAACTTTTGCGCCTTCTTCGATACATTTTTCAATAGTAAACAAAGAAACATTGCCCGAGCCTGAGACGGCGACTGTTCTGCCTTTTAGAGTCTGGCCGCGGGTTTGCAACATATCTTCGGTAAAATAAACCAGCCCGTACCCGGTAGCTTCCGGGCGGATCAGGCTGCCTCCAAATTCACTTCCTTTCCCGGTAAGCATCCCGGTAAATCGCCCGGAAATGCGTTTGTATTGTCCAAAAAGATAACCAATCTCCCTGCCGCCAACTCCAATATCTCCTGCGGGAATATCTATGTTGGAACCAATATGACGGTACAATTCGGTCATAAAACTCTGGCAAAATTTCATCACTTCGTTATCCGATTTTCCTTTACTGTCAAAGTCAGATCCACCCTTGCCTCCGCCCATGGGAAGGCCCGTCAGACTGTTTTTGAACACTTGTTCAAAAGCCAAAAATTTCAGTATGCTTAATGTGACGGTGTGATGAAATCGCAACCCACCCTTGAAAGGCCCGATGGCGCTGCTCATCTGCACGCGGTATCCCCTGTTGATTTCTATTTCTCCTTTATCGTTCAGCCACGGAACCTGGAACATGATCACCCTTTCCGGCTCAGCGATCCGCTCTAATATTTTATGCTTTTTGTATTTTGGATGAGTTTCCACAAATGGAATAATTGAATCTGCAACATCATGAACCGCTTGCAAAAATTCGGGTTCATTGGGATTTCTTTTCGTTATCCTCTCCATAAACACTTGAACATGATCCTCTAACTCGACCGGCATTACTCTATCCATAGGTTTTTCATTTAGGTTGCTTATATTATAGATGTTTGGTTAAATGAATTGCGTGAAGTTACCAAATGCTGAATTGCCAATGAGGCAGCTTCGTCCAATGCTAAAAATATTTTTCAAAATGTTTGTTTTTTACTTTAATTAGATGCCGGCTAAAAAATTATAACAAGCAGCAGGGACTTCCAGATAAGTGGTATTTTTATTGATTGGGGCATTTGATTTGTAAAGGACGGTATGGACGGTATTAGATTTATTGACTCATTTTTTATTTATAAACGGTAAGATAAAAATGCACTTTTTCATCAACATCGATTGGAACAACTTTCTCTTCGGGGAGCAGGACGCAAGCTTTCTATTTATGGTTGGGCTACGAACCATCACAATGTTTCTTGTGATCCTGGTAGGTCTCAGACTCCTGGGAAAAAGCGGTGTTTCGCAACTTTCGGTCTTTGAGCTGGGCATTATCGTAGGGCTTGGCTCTGCAGCCGGTGACCCGATGTTTTAGAAGGAGGTGGGAATATTATTTGCCATACTTGTATTTGCGGTTATTGTCGGCCTCTACCACCTGATGAAATACATACTCGGAAAAAACGAACGCCTGGACCGATGGGTTGAAGGGGAGCCCAAGGACCTTGTATGGGATGGAAAGCTGGTGACTAAGAGGCTGGAAATTGAACCGTTAACAAGGGGTGAGTTATTTGCGCAGCTCCGTGCTTATAATATTTCCCAATTGGGCCAGGTAAAGCAGGCGATCCTGGAGCAGAGCGGCAAAGTGAACGTATTTTATTTTCCGGATCAGGAAGTAAAGTACGGGTTGCCGATACTTCCTCACGCCCTGAAATTCTGCATGGAGTCAGTGCCCGAAAAAGGAATTTACTCCTGCCTTAACTGCAGTTATACAACCGAACTGCAACCGGAGGAGAGAAAAGAGTGTCCCATTTGTGGAAAGACATCTTGGATAAATGCCAGCAATGATAAAAGAGTAACTTGAAAAGAGGGTAACACAACAAAGGGCAAATTATAAATTAACCCATCGTTGTTTCTTAAAGGATCATAAGCCAGGCCATGCTTCACCAGCAATTATCATTAATAATCTAAAGAATCATTTGGTGTCTAAAAGCCATGCCAGGGAATTTCGTCTTACAATTATTGAGGTGCCCTGGTTAAAATTCAAAATACCCGAGTAGAACAAACTGATGAATGATTACAGACGTCGCTCATAAAGGCTTTGTTTGCATAAAAGTTTGTAAAGAAGCCGACGCAAAAAACGGTTTAAGAATTCTTACTTCCCGATGATCGTTTCCCGGTTTTTATTTGACTTGTTACTCCTCTATCCCTTCTTCAGTTTCTTCTCTACTTTCTTCCGGGAATTTCCTTCGCTTTTTACAGCCGCTTTAATCGTCGTGGCGCTTTCATTCAGCTTATCTTTTTCATAATTTACCTCATAGTCTTGTTCGCCGGCGATCTTAGCGCGATCAAGTTTGCGACCCCTGGTAGTTTTTTTCTCAGTCATACTGTAAGATTTAATGGTTGATAATTTTTATGAGAAATAAAAATTGTGCAATAGATTATTATGTCCGTCAAAGAAAAAACAGGGAGCCAAAGGGGGTAGCGTGTATCAAGGTACAATATTTGGTAAATGCTAAAATGGTTCCACAATTTATCATCAAATCAAACACCTTTTAAAAATGAAAAAGAAAAACAAAGCAAATTTTTTTGAACGGCTGGCGAATAGGGTCACCATTGCCGCCGGCAGCACGCCTGCCATTCTTGGCGCATTTGGACTTATAGTGGTGTGGGCCGTCTCGGGACCTTTTTTTCATTATTCTGAAACGTGGCAGCTTGTTATAAATACCGGTACTACCATTGTCACTTTTTTGATGGTGTTTCTGATTCAGAAATCTCAGAATAAAGAATCGATGGCTGTGCAATTGAAGCTGAATGAAATTGTGGCGGCAAGCGACCTCGCCAGTAACCGGATGATAGACGTAGAAGATCTGAGTGAAGATGAATTAAAAGTAATCAGGAAATACTATGAAAAGCTGAAGACAAAAGCGCAGAAGGAAAATTCTTTGCAAGTCTCTCACTCAGTGGAAGAAGCCGAAAAGCCTGCCCGGGAAAGGAAGCGTCCGGCTTCGGGAGCTTCCAAACGTTCAAGGGCTAAGAGCAAATAGCAGGCATGCTTTATCAAATCAGCATATCACACAGCAAAGACAATTGCCAGCAATTCTTTTGGCAGTTATAATCCTCTTTATTATTTCATTTGTAATCTGCCGGAGTTTGATCTTTCTTGTATCCCCCGTTTCCATACATGGCAGGATTATATTCTCCCACAATTGTTACGTCGCTAACTTTTGGAATTTGCTTTTCGAGACCGGCAGCCCAGTAACAAGCGTTAACCAGTAAACGCCGCAGGTCTTCACTTTTGAAATCAATTGAGGCGCCCATGGTCGTAGTAAATATTCGCGCTGTCTTTCCATTTTCATTTTTATACAACTTAGTCCAGGCAACAGGCATAATGGACTTATCATAACTCAATGGAGAAGTTGGTGTCATACCATGTGAAGACTGTCCAAAAACAAGCACCCTGGTATCGGGTGTCAGGCTGCGAATTGAATACACGTCAGTCGGTCCCC